>CAYMZW010000479.1:0-5523 GCA_964395005.1 uncultured Rivularia sp. | reverse complement strand
CCTCTTCACTTGATTTAACCTGTACGTACCAGGCTATTTTATCTGCCAGGGAAGCTTCATTAGCTTCATTTTCAATATAGCAATTATGAGCTAAAGATAAATACTTTTGAAACGAATCTTTACCTTTAATTAAATTACTATACTATCCGATTAATTGAGCTACTCGGATTGCAGATGTGATGGCACCTTCATGTAAGCCATCTGCTAGGTAAGCCCCTGCATGATAAGTATGGTTTTCTCCATTGGTGTCAACTACCTCGTCTCGGTATCGGAAAGATTCAACAGTATATAATGGCGTATCATGTTCCAAACGCTGAATAATTTTATCTCGATCAATTAAAGATTCGAGATTAAACGCCAAGTTATATTTAACTTCAGATGAGACACCACACAATTGATTAAGATAAGCATTATATCCCCATCCCGTCGCTGTCTCGAAAAAATCAAACTCCGAGGGTTGTTTAATACCGTATCTATCGTACATCGAAGTATCGGCATGAATCAGCGTAACTATTTGATTGTTCTCCCAAGCACCAAAGCGTCTGATTTCAGCTTCTGTCGGATCTAACAATAGCTTTAGCACTCTATCTGGTGGAGTCGCAAACACAAGTTTATCAAATCGATAGGTTGCACCATCCGACAGCTCAACTTTTATACCATCTGCAATTCTAGAGATATCGGCGACGTTGATGTTTAGCAGAATTTCACCTTTGAAACGCTGTAAAATCTTTTCAATATAGGAATATACCCCACCCTTGATTCTAAACCAGTCGATAAAAACATAATCTCGCAGAGAGAGAATTCCAAGTTGAGCGGGGAAATCATCAATCAGTTCAAACTGCATCGAATAGCTGTACATCGTCAGCAGTTTTATCCAGGTGTTTCTAACACATCGAGTCTTTAAAAAGTATGATAAAGGTCGATTATAGACTTCCGGAATTTGAGCAAAACGACTTTTTAACCAAAAACCAGCCGAACGAGCATATAAACCGTCAAGCTTGAGAAATTCGATTAGTCGATGTATTTGGGTGAAATTTTTTCGGATAGAAGAGGCAGAATGTATATGATGTCCATTTTTGAAAAACATCGTAGAACCTAAATCAACAGGTTCTAAATCAACTTCTAGTTCTTTCATCAAATTGAGAAAGTTGTAGAAATTACCGGGAAATTCCAGTACTCCACCTTCTAAAAATTCGTCACATTCGCAGCTTTGGGGTTTCACATTTTTATTCAGAGTACGGATGTGTCCCCCCAAAATAGGCTGTTTTTCAAACACTGTGACATGATGACCTTGTTTATCAAGAAGATAAGCCGTGACTAAACCGCTGGCTCCCCCGCCAATAATAGCTATTCTCATTTTTAACCTCCCATAATAATTCTGTTTGTGAAGATAGGGAATAGGGAATAGTTAGGAGTTAAGAATTAAGAGTTAGGAATAGTTGATTATCTATCCCATTGTCTCTCCATCTCCCCCCATCAATCCGTAGATAAAATTTTGTCTCCCGACAACCTTTGATATAAAAGCGCTCCCGTCCAAAATGTCGGTGCAAATCCTGGATACCCCGATGAAGCATTGCAAAAATAGAAATTATTCAAAGAGGTTTGATGATTTAATCGACCAATCCCCATATTTTTAGGTGTAAGACTAGAGCCGTAAGAATTACCATGAGGACAATGACAAAACCGTTCGTTAGTTGTTGGACTGCCCGTAATTTTAAAGATTAAGTGTTGCCGAATATCTGGAATATAATGCTTCTCAACAACATCGAGAATAGAGTTTAAAATTTCATCTTTCTTTTGCCGATAAGCTTTTTTATCTCGTGTTTTCAGTTCTTGAAAATAGCTGTAGTCAGCCACAGTCAAAAATTCGATAATCTGACAGTCTTCTGGACAATCACGCTCTTGAGTAGTTAATAAGGTAGGTGTAGTAATTGCAAAACTGGGATTTGAGTAATCGTGCTGTTCGTACATTTGATAAAATGCTTCATTCAAATCATGATGACCTGTATGAAAAGTATTCCATTTACCAAATCCATAGGGGAGCAGGTCAATATCTTTGACTACACAGTATGCCATGTAGTTAGAGGCAGAATATTCGTAATTAAGTTTTTTCCGCACCGTTCGAGAAAACTTCTCATATCCAATCATTTTGGCAGCTTTCTTGGGGTCGATGTTACAAATGATGGTATCGGCAGTAAACTTAGAAGTCTGATGGGTAATCAAATCCATAGTTTCAACACCCATGACTGTCTTACCCGAAAGCAGAAAATTGACAACTTCAGTATTGAAAACAATTTCGCCACCGTTATCAACAATCGCTTTTACTAACCCATTAATTACAGCTTCAAAATGATGGGTAGGATAATAAGCACCTTCTTGATATCCTGAAAATAGAATTACCCAAGCGTAAAAAGAAAGTTGATTGGGTGGAAGTAAAAAGTCAGGCCATTGCGAAGCTAAAAGCGTTTGCGCGGCTTGAGGTAAGTTGAATTTATCAAAAACATCTTGCAGCGTACTATTAAGATACATAACGGTGTTGCTGACTTCACCGAAATGTGTAAATAATTCCCCAGGATTCACCGGAGGAGATAATATTTTCAATCCCTCTCTAGTCTTTTTAACTTCAAAAACGAACTTACGAATTTGCTCTGCATCTTCAGGAAACAAATCTGTAAGTCGTCGAATCAACTCTTGGGAATCTGAGGGAATATCCAAAGCATAATTTGGCATTCGCATACGATCAAACCCATTTGGATCGTACCTTTCAAAAGTAATATCTTTGTCTAAATTAAGTTTTTTAAGCACTTGATTTACAGGTTTACCTTCACCGCAATCCCAAACGTAATGAAGTTGTGCATTAAAGCGATATTTTTTAGCCATAGTAAAGGTATGACCAAATCCACCGGGGTACTCATGGGCTTCTAATACTTGCACCCGTTTTCCAGATTTTGCCATTAATGCGCCAAATACTAAGCCGGATAAACCGCTGCCTAAAATTAGGTAATCAGTTTTCATAACTAATTTTATTAAATAACTATATTCATGCTCTATGGGAGCATACGACTTAATTTAAAACATAAATTTGAGGAACTTGTGAGGAAGTAATTGACACAGCTTATATAGTCCCAGATAAAAATAAATAAAATATTAAATATAAGCAAATGAAACAAAAGGGGAAATCTATTTAAAATCATTTTTACCTGCTTCAATGCAGCGTCATTGACCGCGCTAATGGATATCTCGTAACAGGTTTTTGTCGATTTCAGAGACGTTGCAATGCAGAGACGTTGCAACGTCTCTGCATATCAGGTTCTACTAATATTTAAACAAAAGAAAAAGCCGGTTCGGAAATAGTTAAATCAGTGGAAACATTTTCCAAAATTCCAATGACTTCACCCCTAGCTAAAACTTCTGGGTCATATATTAGCGCGGCATTTATCGAACCAGTTGAAGTCGGGAAGAAATCTAGTTCGTATAAATCTGCACTGCCTTGTAATTGAATTACATCTTCACTCACATTAAAATCTTTAATTAAGCCGAAATCCGAATCACCTGTAGTAGAAGGGTCGCCATCAGAATAGTAAACGCGGGTTGCATCAGCAAAAACAAATTTATCGCTACCTGCTCCACCTGTAAGAGTGTCTACTTCACCTGCACCAAATCCAATTCCACTACCCGCTGTAGTTGGGTCAACCCCAATTAATTCGTCGCCACCTTCACCTCCATCTAAACTATCGTTGCCAAATCCCCCAGTCAAGGTGTCATTTCCAACTCCGCCGGTTATTTGGTCATCATCGCTACCGCCAAATAATCTATCAATACCATTACCACCCGCAATAGTGTCGCTACCGCTACCACCATTAGCAGTATCATTACCGTCATCACCGTTAACAGTATCGTTGCCAGCTTCTCCTAAAAGCTGGTCGCTACCGCTACCACCATTAATTTCGTCGTTGCCTTCACCACCAAAAATATCATCTTGTCCGGCTTGACCATTAAGATTATCGTCACCATTATCACCAGAAATTAAGTCAGTACCGGCTCCCCCTTCAACAGTGTCATTACCATCGCCAGCACTGATTAAATCGTTATCATCGTCACCAAAAATTTGGTCGCTGCCACCAAGTCCTTGAATAATATCATTACCACCAAGCCCAACAATCCGCTCGCCTCGATTAGTACCTGTTAATACATCATCATCGTCAGTACCGATAATATCAGGAGCCGGAGTCAGTTCTCCAAGAGCATTGAAAGCATTTAATCGACCATCGGAAACAGTTATCCCCGTTAAAGCAGGAATTTCATCAGTCGTATTAAGAATCAGTTCCTTTATTTCTGAGGAGGTTAATTCGGGGTTTTGAGATAACGCTAAACCAACAGCACCCGAAACATGAGGAGTAGCCATTGAAGTTCCACTTTTGAAACCATAGCTGTTACCAGGTACTGTACTAAGAGTACTGACTCCCGGCGCTCCCAAGTCTACAGATGTGGCTCCGAAGTGAGAAAATCCTGCTAATTGGTCTCTATCATCTGTCGCAGCTACCGAAATAATATTATCTAGGTCGTAGCTGGCAGGATAAAACGGATCTAAATCATTGTTTCGTCCAAAATTTCCGGCTGCGGCGACAAATAACTGTCCTGCTTCTCCAGCTGCTGCAATCGCATCCTGTAGCGCTAAAGAAAATCCGCCTCCTCCCCAGCTATTATTAGTTAATTGCGCTCCGTTGAGAATGCCGTATTCTATCGCTTCAATTGCATCAAAAGTTGTACCGGAGCCGCCTGCATTGAGAAACTTTAGTCCCATGATTTGGGCATCCCAATTCACCCCAGTTACGCCAGTGTTGTTATTTCCCTCAGCAGCAATTGTACCGGCAACATGAGTGCCGTGGCTATTATCATCAAAAGGATCGCCATCTTCATTTACAAAGTCGTAGCCGTAGAAATCATCTACAAAACCGTTACCGTCGTCATCAATGCCATTGTCCGGAGTTTCTCCCGGATTCGTCCACATATTATCATTGATATCTGGATGATTGTAGTCTACTCCCGTATCAATTACCCCGATTACCACATCGTTTCCAGTTTGAATGTCCCAAGCTTGTGGAGCATCAATATCCGCATCTTCTGTCCCTCCGGTTTGCCCGGTATTATTTAAACCATACAGTTCGTCATAACGGGTATCGTTAGGGACAGTATCTGTAGTCTGGTAAATAAAGTTTGGTTCGATGTATTCAATTGTATCTGCTAAAGCAGCATTAGTATTAAAGTTAGAAATCGCTTCTTCAACGGTAATTTCATTTAATTCTAAACGCTGAATACCCAATGTTTGAGTAGTTTCCACAACTGTGGCATTCAAGGTTTCTTGCGCGGAGTTAATACTCGCAGCATCTGCCCCTGGTTTGAATTTAATAATTACTTCACCAGCAACAAAGTCTTCTCCTGCAACTAACCCATCGAGGTTTGTTAGTACGTTGTTATTTGCCATAGTTGTATCGTTAGTATTATCTATTGTTTGCTCTGGGG
>CAYMZW010000478.1:0-5536 GCA_964395005.1 uncultured Rivularia sp. | reverse complement strand
CTCCTAACTCCTAACTCCTAACTCCTAACTCCTAACTCTCTTACCGCTTCCACTAAACGCCGATTATCCGACTCTAAGCGCACGGCTACGCGAAAATGGCGATCGCCTAATTCCGGGAAGCTCAAGCAGTCGCGGATGAATATTTGATGGTGTTGAAGCAATTTCTGCTGTAAGTCGGAAACGGAATGCTTTGATTCTACTAATAAGAAATTAGCAGCGCCTTTTATTGGCTGTAAACCCCTAATATCGGCTAAAGCTGTAAATAAGTCATTTCTCGCTTTTGGTAGCCATTCCCAAGTTTGCTGCTGAAATGTTTTGTCTTCTACAGCAGCAATTGCAGCCGCTGCGGCGAGGGAATTTACTGCCCACGGATCTCGCCAAGATTGCCATTTTTGTAGGCGCTGGGGATGAGCGATGGCGTATCCAAAACGCAATCCGGGGAGACTGTAAAATTTGGTTAAGGAACGTAATATTACTAAATTCGGGAATTCAGGCACCATCTCAATTAGACTTTGCTCCTCTTCGGGGTGCAGAAAGTCCATAAAAGCTTCATCCACTACCACCAAAGCAAATTCCAACAGGTAAGGTAATATTGCATCTCGTTTTAATAATTTCCCCGTAGGATTGTGGGGATTATTTAACAATAGTCCTTTGTCCTTCGTCGTGAATCCTTTGTCAAAAATTGATGACAAATCTGAAGTTATTGACGATATAGGAAACTCCAACACTTTCGCGTTGAATGCCCTTAAAGCTCGGTAATAATCGCCAAAGGTTGGAGTTGTGAGGACTGTTGCGGCAAATTGTGCTAATTCTCTACCTGCCCAAGTCAGTAATTCTGCCGAACCGTTACCAGGTATAATCCAGTCGGTTGGCAGTTTGTGAAAGCGACCTAATGCTTGTTTTAGCTCGCTGTAATTTGGGTTTGGATAGTGCCTTATATTACCCAATTGAGAACTGATAGCCGCTAAAGTACTATGTGGAGGTCCCAAGGGGTTAATGCTGGCAGAAAAATCCAAAATAGCATCAGGGGGACAACCAGCTACTGCTGCTGCCCAAGCCAAGTTTCCCCCGTGTGTTGGTTGCCGCATCAAGAAAAGTGGTACCTTAAAAAGCCTACTCTTTTGGAGGAGCAACTCTTTCTCTAAAGAGTTTCCCAGCGGAGAAAGCAGGAACCTTCGTTGCTGGAATCTCCATTTTTTCATTGGTTTTGGGGTTGCGCCCTTCGCGTGCCTTACGCTCGCGGGATTCAAAAGAACCAAATCCTACCAACGTTACTTTATCCCCAGAAGAAACCGCTTCGACGATGGTTTCTAAAGCAGCGCTCAAAACTGCATCGGCTTGCTTTTTGGTTACGCTAGCCTTTTCAGATACAGCATCAACTAATTCACCTTTATTCATATCAAACTCCTTATCGGTTTACTGTTTGTTGGGTGCAGACACCCCTGATGTATCCTTACTTGCATCCAAGGATGGGGAGATTTACAAAAGTCGTGCTTTTTGAGTATTTATGCTTAAAACCGCTGTAACTACCATACGCTAGACTTTTCAATGAATCATTCTAAGCCGTAGTAGCCATAAGTGGATACATGAAACGATTATTTTATATAGTTTTCAGGTTTTTTCATATCCAAAGCTTGATATTTGCACCATAAACACTCTTCTTAAAAGAAAAATACTCAATTGTAGTTGCCGTGTCACAAGGGTAACAGTGGAAAAATTATCAACGAGTAATGGGGGGATAAAAGAAGGTAGGATAAATAGCTAAAAAGAAGATTATAGAGCCAATAGAGACAATAAATGCTTTCTGAATAAGCTTGATGCAATGATTTTTCGATCTAGAAAAATATTTAGCGTTTTCTTTTGATAACTGTCAAACAAAGGTTTTAAATTCTTTATCTAATTAATGAAGAAACTAAAGATTTAGTTATAACTTTTGTAAAGTTTTGAGTTGTTTTAATATTCTGGCGTGGAAATTGAACCGTAAGATTTTTGATTTAGATAATATTTTTTGTGCGGATAATAATATTAATTAGGTTCGCGACATTAAAACCTGACCCCCTTCCCCTCTCCTTAGTAAGGAGAGGGGTGCCGGAGGCGGGGTGAGGTTTCAAAGTGTGCTGCACCCAACTGAAACCCGTAATATTTTAGTTATCCAACAAAAAATGTAGAGACGCGAAATTTCGCGTCTCTACAAGGGTGAAAATTAATTATGAAATCCTGGTTTATCTCCGAGGTAACTTTAAGCCGCGATTCTGCAACATTCTGCGTACTTCGGGGCTGGGTTTGTAGTTGTAGCCGTAGGAAGAACCTTGGGAATCATCCATAACTTGAGGTGTCAGCAATACGATTACCTCATTACGCTGGTTGTTTTTATTTGTACTTCTAAACAGCGAACCAATCAAAGGAATATCGCCCAAGATGGGTACTTTTGATACACTTACGCGGTCGGATTCCTGGATAATACCGCTGAGAATTAAAGTTTGACCATCGCGCATACGAACTAAGCCAGATTGAAGAGAACGCTCAGAAATTAAAGTTACAAATCCTTGTCCTGTATTCTGTTGACCTGCTGGTGCTTTGACAGAAGGAGCAACTGATAGAGAAACAAAGCCATTATCGTCAATGCGCTCAATTTTGACTCCCACGGTTAAACCCACTTTTTCTTTTTCAGGTTCTGTTACTTCTCTTGAGCCACCAGGAGTATCAACAAATGTAGTCGTTATCTTGCCAAGTACTTCCTGAGTTAAATCAACTCTAGCCTCTTGACCTTCTTGAACAATTAAAGTCGGATCGGTAAGAATTTTAGCGTTACCGTTGGTGACTTGAGTTTGTAAAGAAGCAAGAAAACGTTTGGGATATTGGAATAGAGAAGGAAGTCCGAATGTATATGTAGGTAAAGTTCTAGACGTTCCAGGAGTTACTACTTGCCTAGTTTCAAATCTTGTGGCTTCACCAGTGTTCGGATCGAATTCAACTGGGACAGATTCTAGAGTTGTAGTTGGTGGAGTACCTTGAGTAGGTGGAGTATAGTTTGTAATGCCCGGATTTAAAGGATTACCACCTGGATCTAAAGGAGGAGTAGCCAATGGTCCGCCGCCGCCATTAATTAAACCATCTCCAACAAAAGGCGTTCCAGTATAAGGATTGGTGATAACTGTTGGAGTATTTAAACTATTAGCCGTCTGTGAAGCCGTCGGAGGATTTACACCACCAAAATTAGCAGCAGCCGAACCACCATCAACGCTAAAGAAGTTATCAGCAACCCCAAAAGAGAAACTAGTATTAACATCTTTTGTTTTCAAAAGATTTACATCAACAATTTTGACGTTAACTGCAACTTGACGACGACGAATATCAAGCTGAGTTAGCTGAGCCATCGCTATCTCTATTGTTCTTGGATCTCCTATCAACGTAACAGAATTAGTCCGCTCGTCTCCTAATGCTTGTAAACCTCTAAGTAAAGGTTTGGAATCTTTATAGTCAATACGTTGAGTTTCTACTTGAGTTTCTGTAGTAGTTTGAGTCTGGGTAATCGGAGTGGCTCCTGCACCTACTGCTACGGCGTTAACATTGGTAACTTGGCGTTCTCTACTTACAGCAGTTTCCGCACCTAATCCAACCAAAAAGTTAAGCGCAACACCAACGGAAACCTGATTTAATCGCAAGCTCCGCATTACCGTATCGCGAGTGGAGTTAGGTAATTTAGTACCAACAAAAATTGTCCTGCCGCTGCGATTCGCTTCTAAACCACTCAAACGCAAAACGTAGTTAAATACATCTTGAACTGGCTCATTTTCAATATCTAAAGAAATTGTGGGGCCATCACCAGCAGCAGCGGCACCTTCTCCAGTTCCACCTGCTGCGGTGTAAGCCAAGTTTAAATTCGCAGCCCGTGCCAAAAGTGACAAAACTTCGCGTACTGGTGCATCTCTCAAAACCAACCGAGGTACGCGCTGTTGAGTACCTAAATCGATGACGCTCGGTGAAGCATCTGTATTAGAAACTGCTATATCTCCTACCGGCGGAGCAACTGCTCTGGGTAAGAAAGGTGGAGCCTGATTCATCGATTGTCCGGGGCCAGCGGGTGGTGCGGGGGTACCTTCAGGGTTAACGTTGGGGTTGGGTACGGGAACAGATTGAGCAATTTGGTTATTAGGCTGCGGCTGCTGCATTGCACTATCAGTACTGGTTCCCATTGAAGGTATCAAAGCAAAAGTAAGTCCGTTTTGCTGTCGCTCTACGGGTTGGCTTTCGGGAGCGTTACCCGTTCCCGTAATTACTACCCGAACGCTATTTGCATCAAGTTGACCGATAGAAACCGAAGCAATTCCATCTGTGGGATTATCCTGACGGAAACTACTACCTTGTGGTAAACGTAACTGCGTATTAATAATATCTGCGACTAAAGCATTACCTCTTTTAGTAGTAAAAACTTGGGGACGAGAGCCATCAGAAGTTTTTAAAACAAGATTTACTTTACCATCAGCTTCATTTAATTTGACTTCAGTAATTTTCGTTGTTGATTGTGCCCAAGCTGGCTGAGATACCAACATTACAGAAACAGCGGTTCCAAATATAAAACTACTACCGTGAAGTTTCACAGTTCATTCCTCACTTTAAATAATTATTAGTTATTAGTTGATGGTTGATAATTGTTAGTTGTTAGTTGATAGTTGATAGTTGATGGTTGATAGTATTTGTAGGGTGTGTTACGACGCAAGTAAGGCCGCACCAAAACCCTTATTTAATGGTGCGTTGCACTCCGTGACAACACACCCTACGTGTATTATGCCTAACCACTAACCACTAACAACTAACCACTAACTCCTAACTACTTTTTAGCTTTTTCTTGATTAGCAGCTACTTCTTGTGGATTCATTGGCACTAACGCTTCTAACTTGAATGATGTAGTTATTGGTGTTGGCCCAACTCTGGCGGGTTTGCCTTCCTCGATGGTTTCGTTTACTAATACCGATTGATAATCTTTAACTATCAATAAAGGCTGTAAACGTTCTATGTTTCGCAGAATTGATTGAGTTTGTTCGTAGGTTCCTTTAATTGCGATGTCGGTGCTGCTACGTTTAAGTTTCCCGTCAACTTCTGCACCTAAAGAACCATCAGTTACTGGTTGTGCCCCTTGAGAATCTGGAGCAAATTTCTGTAATTTGGCTTTGACTGCATTTCTACTCAATTGAGCGTTTCCTGCTTCTACTAATCGATTTAAATCTATCAACAAGGTATCTAAAGTTTTTTCGTTAGCAAATACAGCCCATACTTGAGATTGTTGTCTTTTGGATTGCGCTAATTTGGCATTGAGTTGGTCGATGCTTTGCAGCCTAGCTTGTTTTCCTTGAATCTCTGTTTCTAGCTGCTCTTTGGTACTTTGTTTTTCTCCAAAGGTATCCCAAGCTGGCTTTACGAAGTTTGAGAACATATAGGCTGCTCCGGCAATTCCTAATATCCCAATCAGGATACCGCTGATGGTGGGAGTAAAAGTGATACCGAAGACTACGGGATAAGCTGAAGATTCTTCTTC
>CAYMZW010000477.1:0-5550 GCA_964395005.1 uncultured Rivularia sp. | reverse complement strand
AAGAGAAATTGCCGCTTCAGATTACCGAAAAACCAAAATCAAAAACAGTATCGGTAACATTCGATCCAGCAGTTGAACCCGGTAAAACAATTACCATCGCTTTGAAACCAGTACAAAATCCTTCAGTTGCAGGTGTTTATCTATTTGGTGTGACAGCATTTCCTAGAGGTGAGCAATCCCACGGACAGTTTTTGGGTTATGGAAGGCTGCATTTTTATCGGAATAGAAATTCTTTGTTTTCGCCGTTTGGGTGGTGATGGTGAAATCATGGGCACCCCTCTCCTTAATAAGGAGAGGGGCTGGGGGTGAGGTTTTGAGTTGCCGACAAAATATAGCGAATTTAAGTTGAACAGAATACACTCGGCGAAACCTCACCCCGCCCTCCGGGCACCCCTCTCCTTGTTAAGGAGAAGGGATCAAAATAATGTAGAGACGCGGCGCAGTGCTACGTCTCACATCAATGTGCGAAAAAAGTCAATACAGTTTTCGGTAACTACGTATTTTTAAAAAGATATAAAATACTATTCGGTCTTGCGTAAAATCTTGTAGAATTGCCGAAACATAGATACAGAATTATTCAAGGGTGTGCGATTTGCGATTGAAAATTTCTGATTTTCGAGCATTGGTAAATTTTGGGTAGCTTTTATTTCTCTGTATAAAAAATATGAGTAAATTTAGAAAAAATGATTATTCCCGGTTTGTTATACGCAATTTAGCACGTTACGGTTTGACAGCTTTGCTCGGTATTATTTTAGTTGGAGAATCGGTAAGTGCGATACCGAATCAGGTGCAAATAGCGCAGCAGGGAAGCATTGATAATAAAGAATCGATTCGTAAACAAGCATTAAAGCTGATAACCGAAGGTAGACAATTATCTAAGCAAGGGAATCCAGAATCATTAAAGCAGGCTATTAGTAATTGGAAACAAGCCGTAGAATTATTACAGCAAATAGGAGAACTAAAACAATCGCAATCAGTTCTTTTATATAGTATTGGTAATACTTATAGTAAATTAGGAGACAAGCAGCAGGCACTCAAATTCTACAGTCAAGCATTACCTTTAGCGCGGGAAGTTAATGATAAATTTGCCCAAGCATCAATTCTTAATAATATTGCTGCAATCTATGATGATTTAGGAGACAAACAGCAAGCGCTCACAGTTTACAATCAAGCATTACCTCTAAGTCAAGAAATTAAAGATAAAGGTGCAGAAGCAACAATCCTTAATAATATTGGCGGTATCTATAACTATTTAGGAAAAAATCAACAGGCTTTAGACAATTATAAGCAAGCATTAACTATAATACGGGAAATTGATGGAGATAAGCGTTGGGAAGCAAGCATTCTTAATAATATTGGAAAAGTCGATTTTGATTTAGGAAAGGAACAGCAGGCTCTGGCAAATTACCAAGAAGCGTTAAATTTATTGCAGAACATAGGAGATAAAAGGTGGGAAGCTGTTACCTTCAATAATATTGGTGCTGCCTATGATTCATTAGGAGACAAACAGCAAGCACTCAAATTTTTTAATCAAGCACTCACTTTATTACAAAAACTTGAAGATAAAAGTAGAGAAGCAAGTAATCTTTATAATATTGCTGGCGTACATAATCAAAACGGTAATCTTCAAAAAGCACTCACCAACAGCAAAGCCGCAATCGATATCATTGAAAACCTCCGCACCAAATTAGATAGCACCGATTTACGTACATCCTACTTTGCTACCGTACAAGATATCTACAAACTGCACATCGATATTTTGATGCAATTGCACAAGCAAAACCCATCAAAAGGATACGAAATTCAAGCACTCAACACTAGCGAAAAATATCGCGCTAGGGGACTTTTAGAACTATTAACAGAAGCAAATGCCGATATCCGCAAAGGTGCTAATCCACAAATTTTAGCAGAAGAAAAGCGGTTGCAGCAATTAATTGATGCTAAGGAAAAACAGCGCTTTGAAATAGTGAATGATAATAATCAAAAGAATGACCCTATTTATCAAGATGAGGTAAAAAGATTAAAAAACGAAATTGAAAATCACCTCAATGAATACAAACAACTGCAAGTAAAAATCAAACAAAGTAATCCTAAATACGCAGCCTTAAAATATCCCGAACCGTTAAAATTAGCGCAAATTCAACAACAACTCGATAAAGACTCGCTACTGTTACAATATTCTTTAGGAAAAGAACGTAGTTATTTATGGCTGGTGAGTTCTGATTCTCTCGACGTTTACGAACTTCCTAAAAAAGAAAATATTGAGAAAGCCAGCATTAATTTATTTTGTTTAATTAGCCAACATAGCTCTAAACCACCCGACGCGACTGGTAAAGAAAATGCTTGTGAAGATAGAGAAAATTTTAAAACTCGACGCATTGATTTAGCCGCAGAAGAATTAAGCAAACTTGTGCTTGCACCCGTTAAAGATAAATTAGCTAAAAAGCGATTGGTGGTTGTTGCTGATGGTGCTTTGCAATATATTCCCTTTGCAGCATTAGCTGACTTAAATCATGATAATTCGTCTGAGTCAGGAAAGCTCCAAACCGCCAGGGATTCAAAATCCCTGGCTAATAGCGAAAGTCCTCTAAAGAGGACTAAAGACTTATTAATCAATAATAATGCATCAAATCTACCATCTCCAGTCCGTTTCAACGGACTTCAGCTATCAGCCTGGGGTTTGCAACCCCAGGTGGGTGGAATGCTTGCCCAAAATTCCAAACAAACCCAAAAAGATGACTCTTGTATCGGAGGTGGGCTTAGTTTATGCCCCGATGAAAACTCACCGCAAAACAATTTTAATTACCAACCGCTTTTAGTCAACCACGAAATCGTTAACCTACCTTCCGCATCAACGATCGCCATTCAACGTCAAGAACTCGCAAACCGCAAACAAGCGCCCAAAACTTTAGCTATTCTCGCCGATCCGGTATTCAGCGCTAACGACAAACGAGTCATTAACCAGTCTCAGAACAAACAACTAAATAAAGTAAATCAAATAAATCAAAATTCTTTCGATTTACAACTAGAACGTTCAGCCCTCAAACGTTCAGCCGATACTCTTAACCGCCAAGGTTGGCTACAACTTAATGGTACCCGTACCGAAGCCAAGGCACTTTTACAACTTTTACCAAAAGGCGATCGCACTGCTGTTTTTGATTTTGACGCTAACTATAACTGGGCTACAGGCAGCAACCTCAATCAATTCCGTATTTTACACTTTGCCACCCACGGCTTTGTAAACGACGAAAACCCAGAATTATCGGGTATTGTACTTTCTCTGGTTAATAAACAAGGAAAACCAGTACGCGGTTATCTGCGAATGCACGAACTATTTAACCTCGATTATCCCGCAGATTTAATAGTATTAAGTGCCTGCGAAACCGGACTCGGTAAGAATATTCAAGGAGAAGGTTTAGTAGGCTTGACAAGAGGATTAATGTATGCAGGTGCCGAAAGATTAGTAGTGTCACTGTGGCAAGTTAGCGACGAAGGTACCGCAGCATTCATGGAAGAATTTTACAAGCAGATGTTGCAAAATGATAAATCAGCAAATGAGGCTTTACGGGCAACACAGTTAAAAATGTGGAAACAAGAGACATGGCGCAATCCCAACTATTGGGCAGCATTTACCTTTTTAGGCGAATGGAATTAGAAGCGTAAACAATTACCAACTCCCAACTCCCCATGCCCAATTCCCAATGCCCAATGCCCAATTACCAATGCCCAATGCCCAATGCCCCATGCCCAATTCCCAATGCCCAATGCCCAATTCCCAATTCCCAACAACTAACTTTTAACTTAACTTTCCCCAAAACGCGGTATATTTTGTGATATAAGCGTTGGGGGAAAGGATAGATGCCAAAAGTTATAGCTATCCTGAATGGAAAGGGAGGAGTTGGTAAAACCACTACTTCAATAAATCTTGCAGCATCTTTCGCGGAGAAAAAAAAGGTACTTTTGGTAGATGCTGATGTACAAGGTTCGGCTACTTGGTGGTTCTCAAGAAGTGATTCTGGGATGGGTTTCGATCTATCTCAGGAAACAAATCCGAAATTATTAAAGAGTTTACGGTCTATAAAAGGTTACGATTTAGTAGTAGTCGATACGCCTCCAGCGCTGCATTCTCAAGCACTAGCAGCGGTAGTCACAAATGCAGATTATTTGGTTTTGCCAACACCCCCAGCGCCAATGGATTTAGCTGCTTTGATTGATACAGTCAAAGAAGCAGTTACTCCTGTGGGTACTCCCCATCGAGTGCTGTTAACAAAGGTGGATACGCGAAGTTTGAGAGAAGCGCTCGAAGCTCAAAATACTCTTTTAAATTTGGGAATTCCCGCTTGTAATGCATTTGTGCGTATTTACAAAGCCCATGAAAGAGCGGCGCTTGATGGAGTGGCGATTACTCAATTGCGGGGGAAAAACGCACGGGAAGCGGAATCTGACTATCGCCGCGTGGCTGACGAATTACAGCGAGATTGGAGGAAATAATGGCTAAAAGAAATCTTTCTGATTTATTAAAAGAAGAAGTAAAAAAACCAGCAGGTGACGAATCAACTATTGATGTGCCTGCATCTGAGGTAAAAGATATGAATAAACAAACTAAAACTGCTCCTGTTGATTTAGAAGCAACTGTCAAGGAGTTGCAAGAAACTTTAGAAAAAACACGAAAAAACGAAGAAACTTTACAGAAACAAGCGTCGGGATTTCAATCTACAATTGCCGAACAAGAAAAGTTGTTTAAGCAGTTGCAGAAAGAAGTTAATGAAGCGAAAAAGTTAGGAAATTTGCAGGATACTGTTGAAGAGCTTAAACAAGAATTATCGGAATCACGTAAAAACGAAAAAAGTTTAGAGAAGCTGGTTGGAGAGTTACAGTTAACTTTAAAAGAGAAAGACGAACAGATAGGAAAGTTAGGAAATTTGCAGGATACCGTAGAAGAGCAGCAACAAGAATTATCGAAAGTACGTAAAAACGAAAAAAGCTTAGAGAAGCTAATTAGAGAGCTACAGTTAACTTTACAAGAGAAAGATGAACAGATAGAAAAGTTAGCAAATTCACAAGATACTGTAAAAGAACTTAAACAAGAATTAAAAGAAGCACATAAAAACGAAAAAGCTCTCCAGGTTGAAGTTGAAGAATTGCACATCACTTTAGCTCAAAAAGAAGCTTCAACACAAAGACTTACCAACGAACTTTATGCAGCGAAAAAAGATGCTCTACAGTTAGCAGAAGCAAATACCAAACTTACAGCAGAAATAAACACAGCCCAGAAAATTGCTGATATGCAGCCTCCTGCGAAACAACCCGCTTCCAGACAACCTGCTGCAAAACAACGAGTTCCCAATCAATCCGCCATAACTCAACCAAAGAAAGATTATTCATCCTCATTAGCTTATAGAAAACATTACTCTCGTCCAACTGGAGCAGTACCCGACAGTCAAACCAATGAATCTAACAACTCTTCCCCGATGTGGTTGCTGGATTAGTCAGTTAACAGTGAACAGTTAACAGTGAACAGTGAACAGTTAACAGTGAACAGTTAACAGT
>CAYMZW010000476.1:0-5560 GCA_964395005.1 uncultured Rivularia sp. | reverse complement strand
CTCTTTTGGAATAATTATAAATATTTTAATATTGCCAGAATCATACCTACTAATTATTCGTGAAATTATTTATCATTTAATCATTAATATTTATGTTTATTTCCCCGACCTAAAGTTTATTCTTAATCCGGAATACAATCACCTTTTTATTAACTATTTTCAATTAAAGTATTGCAAACAAAACTTTACTAATACAATAACTATATAAAAACAATAACAAACTATATTCAGCTTTAATGAAATATTCACAAATAAAATAGGTATATTCAACAATTGTCTAATCGCTTTAAATTGTGACACTGTGGGAATTACTCAGACACCATTAAATATTAATTATTTCTACTAATCTTTTATCGTTATGGTGACTGAATAACTGCGTAATCTATGCAGAAAACATTCACTCTTTTGAGAAAAATAATTTATGACTAGTACATTAATTCAGTTAACACAGCAAAAAAATGAACTCCACGAAAATAATGATTTTACTAAAAGAATCAGTAGCAGCAACCGCTGGCAATCTCTAGGAAGATTCAAAACCATTCGCCGTGGATACAGTTTTTATCAAAGTCAGCTACAGCGTTTTAGAACGCAGTTTTATCAACAGCAATTAAACATCAACAACGTTTCAGTTGTTTCTCCCGTTCAAGTCGATCGATGTGTAGATAATCTTCGAGAAACAGGAGTACATTTAGGATTACAATTGAATGCTGAAGACGTAGAAAAAATTCGCTCTTTCGCTGATTTAAATATTTGCATCGAACCCAAACATGATGACTCTTTCTTCGTTTCGGATATCAAAAGCGGACGCTTAAATGGTATACATAGACAGGTAATGCGCGGACTAGTTAGCAATATTGATAAATGTCCTAGTGTAAATAAAATTGTCCAAGATGCAACCTTAATTGAAATTGCTCGAAAATATCTTGGTTATTACCCAACTTTAATTACACGTCACCTAACTTGGAGTTTTGCTTCCGATTTAGATGAAGCTGAAACTCAAAAACTGTATCCACCTACCAATTTTCATTATGACGTTGCTGGTTTCAATTTCGTTACCGTTAGTTTCTTTATTACCGATGTGGACGAAAATACTGGTCCTCACATCATGATAGAAAAATCGCATAATTGTAAACCATTAAAAATGCTTTTTCGGTCAAACATTCAGAAAGAAGCAGATGTGTGGCATTACTATAATCGTTCCAAAGAACTTACTATTACGGGTAAAGCTGGATTTGGATTTTTCCAAGATCCTTGTTGTATTCATAGATTAAAATTACCAAAAAATGGTAATCGTTTGATTTTACAAATTCGGTATTCATAGATAGGATAAATTGGGGTAGATATAGCAATATCAACTAAAAGCATTGATATGATTGATTTTCGGTTTATAAAGTTTATCTATGCCTAATTTTTTGATACATTTAACATACCCCGGTTGATAATTATTAAAGAACAAGTAGCGAGTTTTTGTAGTGTATTTGCATCCGGCGCTTAGTGCTGTGACAATTCAGCAGCGGTTGACTCGGCTTATGGAGGGAGACGCTGTTACTCACATGGTACGGCTCGTTATTATTGCGTATTCGTGGAGCTACACGAATGAACTTGTTTTGTTGCAAAAGGAGTATTTTGAAGAGCAACAAGTTCAATTTCTCCTGAAGCATTACGTATAAAACCAGTAGCTTCTATAATCGCTGGTTTTTTGGGAATATTTATAACTTCGTCGGTATTCTGATTTAGCTTGCGAGATACCGACCAATCGCGGAGATCAGACCAAGTATGGTTTAAGTTCAAATACTGATTTGGGCTATGGGGTATTCCACCTCTTCCAGTAATTACAAAACTACTGCCGGTATTACTCGAACATCCGGAGGCAATTTGTTGCGATGAATCAGCTAATTCAACGGATAATTCTACTAAACCAGAACTGGGGTCAATACCAAAATTGTTTATTTGAACCGTACCGTTAACACCAAATTGAGAACTTGCAGTAATGTCATTTTTTTCGGTGAGTTCGTTGCGCAATTCTAAACCAAAAATACCTTGAGTAGTGATATCAATATTGCCACCGTTACCTTCTAATGCATTGGCGATGATATCGCTGTTTTCAAAACCGGCAATTACGGGAGAATTTATGGTGATGTTACCACCATTACCCGTTCCTCCTGCTTCCGTGTCAATCAAGCTGTTGTTGCGTAATATCAAATCAGATTGCAAATTTAAAGCAATATTTCCACCTTCACCAGATGCTGTAGTGGCAGTAATACCGCCTTCACGATTAAGTAATACAGATTCTGCGTTAATATTTATTGTCCCAGAATCTCCAATACCTTGATTTGTTACTGTTACTGATGCCTTATCATCAATTTCGAGAGATGGAGTATTAAGATTTATATTTCCCCCTTTACCTTGAGGAATCGCAGAAATATTAAAAAACCTCTGTGCAAAAGTACTAGGATTTTTAACAGTAGACCTAATTTGACTTGGGGTTTCTGAAGAAGGCAAATTTCCCGTTACCTCAATCGATTCAGAAGCATTAATCGTGATGTTACCAGCATTGCCCCTACCGATACTAGAACTAGTCACCACTCCACTGTCATTAATTAATAATTTGTCGGTATTAACAGTTAAATTACCAGCATTGCCAGTAACTAAGCTTGCTGTAGATAAAGCAGTAGATCCGGGAGTATTGTTTCCACTGATTTGAATACGCTTGGAATTAACCATTAAGTTACCACCTACACCATCACCTGTAGTAATGCTACCGACTACAGCACCATTCTTTACTAATAAATCTGGTGTAGAAACTGTCACGTTTCCACCGACTCCGGTAGACGATGTTGTTGATGAAATAGTTGAGAAAGCATTAGCGGGGTTATAGTCTTTGACTTGAATTGATTTAGAAGCATTAATATTAATACTGCCACTATCACCTTGACTATAAGTATTGTTATCAATTCCAGCCCCGTCTTGAATAATCAAGCTTGAAGTAGAAACCTTGATATCTCCACTATTCCCGGTTCCTAATGCTTCACTCAATAAACGAGTACGAATTCCTACGCTTGGCAGGTAGCCGGAAATTTCTAATGATTCGGTAGCATTGACATCAAGTATTCCTCCTGTTTGGTTTCCCTGGTTTTGGGTTAATACGACGGAGCCTTCTGTAATGCTTACTTTATTTGCTTGCAACTGAATATTACCAGATGGATTACCGCTAGTATCTACTAATGATTTTTGTAAAAAACGAATATTTCCTAAACCCGAAGCTGGAGTATAGTCTAATGTTAAGCCCTGCTCTAATAAATTCAGAAAAACAAATTCCCCTCCACTCAAGCTTCCCAATTCAATTCGTCCTTCCTCAGCTGTTAAAACTGCTCCATTTAAAGTAATATCTCCACCAACTAATGCTAATGTTTGCCGTTGTTGTACGCTCAGTTGTTCTGTATTAGCGGTGCGGATAACTTCTGCACCAAAAGAGCTTAAATTGTGTCCTGTTCCTTGGGCTGTAATTGTGCCGGGATTACTACCCATCTGTAAACCCAAAGGTAAGTTTACTGTCAACAATGGTGTCTCCGAAGCATTCTGGGCGCTAAACTCCACCCCATCAGCGAACTTAATACTACTTGCAGTTGTCCCTACAAACGAACCACCAATATCCAATCGCGCATTTTCACCAAACACAATCCCCGCAGGGTTGATTAAAAATAAACTTACCGCATTGCTACTGTTTAACGTGCTAATCAATCCATTGATATTAGAAATATTTCCACCAGTTACCCGACTAAATATAGTATTAATAGTTGGCGTATTAATTAAATCAAAGGCTGCTGAACCACCCGTAGGTACAGAAAAATTCCCGAAACTATGAAATAAATTATGACCTTTTTGAATACCGTTAAGAATATTGAAATTATTACCGTTTGAGTTAACAATTGTATTAGTCGTTCCGTCGGAAGTGACTTGAGCTATTGTTGGTTGTAAAGTTACCGAGGTTAACAATCCAGTAATAAATACAGATAAAAGTGCCTTTATTCTACAGCTTGACGCTTCGGATAATATTCTCATCAGCAAAAACTCTCTTAAATCTCTTAAATTAAGAGTTCCCAAAAAAGTATCGTTTTTACCATCCTTAATAATGTTTACAAAATCATTTAGTTGTCAAGGATTGCTGCATGTACCATGCTGACAATTTTTGGTGCGTTCGACGTTCCGTATAATGCACACTCCAATACTAAACCTCCCAGTTTTTTTGGGAGGCTTTTCATAAGTTCTAATCTTATTTCTTACTAAGTAAGTCGGCACAAATAAACTAGGGAAGCATATAATAGGATGTAAACAACCATCAAACCCCTGCGATGAACCGCATCTGGGGTGAATGATTCTTTTTACTCGGTTTCGGACATGCCTTTATTTTTTAACGCTGACTTACTTCTTAAGTTTGCGCTTATTAAACTTATAGCTTTTAAAGCCTAAACCCAAACCACCAAGAATCAATAAGCCTAAACCAGAATATGGCTCATTAACAGTCTTAATACTGACTGTATTGATTCCAAAACCGCGCTGTGGTGAAGAAGTCCGAAACACTAAGCTTTTGATATTAGCTGTATCGCTTTCTACCCCTAGAAAAACAGCAGAATTATCTCTCGCTCCAGAGGAAATTCCTGGCAATGAAAACGTTCCTAAGTTATTACTCGCATCATCAAAAGCAGATATAAACACTTCATAATCTATGTTCTCACTACCGCTCGCAGCAATTTGGGTTCCAGCAGCTTTAACATTTTCATCAAAAACAATTGTTAAAGGATTCGGATTTCCTGTAGGGATAATGGTAGGACTAAAACCTGTAAATAAAAGAAAATCTCCAGGAGCAAAATTAGTTTGAACTGGTGCATTATTTTGAAAAATAAATGGTGGAGTAATGTCTCCTCCTGCTGATGGAATATTTACGTTTATTCCTAAATCATTAGAAGATGTTGCTGAAAATGACTCTGAAAGAAAATCCCCAGGATTGGGAGCAAAAGGATTTAATACTTTACCTAAACTTGACCATTCAATTTGGTCATTACTTGATAAGGAATCCTTATCTTGAACCAAAGTAATAGCACGAACTGGCAGTGATAAAAATGTTGTTAAAGCAATAAATGCAGTTAATTGAGCTTTGATAACTAATTTGCTAGTAGAAGCTTTTAAAATTTTATTTTTCATAAGTATTAATCTACGTATATACATTACATTATTTATACAGTATATCCTCAATCTCTTTTGGTTGTATATGTTACATTTTATTCCGTCCGTGTTATCCTTTGAGGTTACAGTTGTATTGGTCGTTCCATCAGGCGTTACTTGAGCCACTGCTGGTAAAACAATCGCCGAAGTTGGTAAACTACTTACCAATCTAGATAGAATTGCAATTTCTATAAACCTACTATCAGCGAGTGATAAAGGGATATGTAACGAATTAATGTAGTATGTTTTACGACATTATATTTTGACTGAGAGACGTGATGTATCACGTCTCTACATTTTTATGGGGAACAGGGATTCGGAAGTAGGGACAAATAAA
>CAYMZW010000475.1:0-5627 GCA_964395005.1 uncultured Rivularia sp. | reverse complement strand
GCGAAAAATGCAGACGGTAACGATAATATTGCTGGTACTGACGTAAACAGCCAACCCAGCGGAAATGAAGCTCAAGAAGGTGCTGGAATTGGTGCTACCACTGGTACTGTTTTAGGTGGTTTGGGCGGTTTACTTGTAGGTTTGGAATCATTATTAATTCCTGGAGTTGGCCCTTTTCTTGCAGCAGGAACAATCGCTACTACTTTAGCTGGTGCTGGATTGGGTGCTTTGTCTGGTGGTATTATTGGTGGTTTGACTGGTATGGGTATTCCCGAAGAGGATGCCAAAGCTTACGGAGATAGTATTAATAACGGTTACTACTTGATAATAGTAGATGGTTATGAAGATGAAATTGACCGTGCTGGTTCTATTTTAAGCGGTCATAATATAGGTAATTGGAAGATATTTGACGCAGAAGCTCCTAAAGGTGCGGTTGCCACAGCTCCAGCAACTCCAGTAGCTCCAGCAACTCCAGTAGCTCCAGCAACTCCAGCAACTCCCATTGTTGAAAAAGAAGTCGTTGATAGAAAAACTGTAGTCGATCGCGATGTGGTAGAAATTGTTGATAAAAGAGACGATACTATTCGCTAATTAATGCGCGTAATCGTAAAGCAGGTTTGAACCCGGTTGTTTTTAGCCGGGTTTTTAACCGTTGGGAAATTGCCAGCAGGAAATTCGCTCAATATAATCACTACCGCAGTTAATACAACTTGTAAAATCGAGACAAAAAATATTATTGCGATTGGCAACTTTGATTTTTTCCTGCCATTGCAAAATTATAGAATTATTTTTATTTGATTTAAGTTCTGACATATTTGAAATTATTCTATATAAAAATTGCAAATTTTTGTTTTAAAAATACTCTCCCAACTAATCATTAAACCGTAAATTTGTTAAACTAACGCCACCTATAGCTATAAATTAATGAAAATACAAAGCCATATAGTAGTAATTACGGCATCTGCTGGAGGGCTTAATGCAATTAGTGAAATTTTATCTAAATTACCATCAAATTTTCCCGCACCTATTGCCATAGCGCAACATCTAGATCCAAAACGTCCTAGTATGATGGCAGAAATTTTAGATCGGCGATCGCCCTTAGCTGTCAAGCAAGCGCAAGCAGGGGATAAATTATATCCGGGTAAGGTTTACATTGCTCCACCCGATTTACATCTTTTAGTAAATCCAGATGGTTCTTTATCTTTATCTCATGGCGAAAAAGTACATTTTGTTCGCCCTGCTGGTGATGTATTATTTAAGTCAGTTGCGGCTAGTTTCAAAGACAAATGTATTGCAGTAGTTTTGACTGGTATGGATGGAGATGGTGCTGCGGGAGTACAAGAAATCAAGAAAATGGGTGGTATTGTTATTGCTCAAGATAAAGCTACTTGTAAATATTCTAGTATGCCAGACTCGGCAATTCAAACTGGTGATGTTGATTTTATTGTGCCTCTTGAATCGATTGCACGTTCTTTAATGTATTTGATTTTATAATTATATCGTACTTTAATCTAAGCGGTTTGTTAAAGCTTTTATATTTTTTGTATATAGCTATTTTCAGTTGAGTACAGTACGAATATAGTTAGTAGAAATCGCATAGATATTCTCTGCTCATCCCAGTCATATTGTATTTGATTCAAATAAAATTCGCTATATTTAAGATACTGCTATATTTATTAAATTTGCTAATACTATTATAAGTTATAGCTATAACTATTTTAGCTACAAAATATTGTCATCAAATAGAAATAAAATCCGTTATATATCTTATTTATTTAATAACAAGAAAAGTTTATAATAGTAAAACAATAAGTCGTAAATAGATAGGAAAAATTACTGTCTGAAAAGCTGTAAGTATAAGATTTTATACTTATAGCATAGATTTAACTCCTGCTGTTTATAGGGAAACTAATGTAAATATTCGATCGGTTATCTATGACGTTGTTATTAATTAGTTAATACTAGTGGCATCCGCAAATATTCTTCAAGATTTGCAATTTACTAACCTGCTGAAAATGAGAACTGTGTCAGAAGTGATGCAGAGTAAGGTAATTTATGCATCCCCGAGTGCAACATTGCTTGAAGTGGCTCGGATGATGGTTGAAAATCAAATTAGCAGTGTGCCGATTGCACAAAAAGGAGTAGTAGGAGTAGGGGAAATAATTTATCCCGTGGGAATCATTTCAGAGCGGGATATAGTGCGATTTCAAGTAACAGATGCGAATTTGGCTGAGGTTAAGGTTCAAACAGTCATAAATACTCCTTTATTTTACCTGCATCAAACTGATTCGCTATGGAAAGCTTATTTAGAAATGCAGCAAAGAAATTTGCCGCAATTGATAGTAGTGGGAGATGAAGATGAATTAGTTGGAGTTGTAACTCAAAGCAATTTGTTACAAGTATTTGATGTAGAAACAAACGTTGAAAACAAAAGTTTAGAGCAGCACTCAGAAGAAAAAATAGCTCGATTAACACGTGTAAGTAAAGAATTAGAAAACGAAATTAATCAGCGTCAAAAAAAACAAGAAATATTCTCTCAAGATGCTATTAAATTAGAAAAAGAAGTTGCACAAAGAACTGCCGAGCTAATCCAAATCAACCGAGAATTAAGCAGAAGTTTGGAAGAACAAGCTATTTTTGAGCAGGAATTGCTTCAGCAAAATGAAGAATTAATTATAGCTAGTGAAAATGCGAAGTTACGGCAGCAGCGTTATGAGGATTTATTCGAGTTTGCGCCGGATGCATATTTGGTAACTGATGTAAATGGAATTATTAAAGAAGTTAATAGTGCGGCAGAAAAGTTATTTTGTTTGCCGCGAAAATTTTTGATAGGCAAACCAATATTTGTTTTTATTGCCGAGTGGCATCGCCGCAACTTTCGTACTCAAATGAACTTATTAGTGCCGTTGCAGGATTGGGAATGCTGCATACAGCCACCAAAAGGTAAGCCAACGAACGTTAAAATTACTATGACCAGCGTTTATGACTTTCAAGGTAAGCTGGTGAGTAAGCGCTTGATGATTCGCGATATTAACGAACACTTGCAGATACACAAAGATATTAAACAACAAGCTGCTTTACTCGATATCACAACAGATGCAATTATAGTTTGCAATTTAGATAAGCAGATATTGTTCTGGAATCGAGACACAGAAAGTTTGTATGGATGGGTTGAAAAGGAAGCTAAGAATCAGAATATTCAAGAACTTTTACATCAAAATAATTCATCTCAATTTGAATCAGCTTTTGTAAAGGTTTTACAACAAAATTCGTGGCAAGGTGAATTGCAGCAAGTTACAAAAAGCGGTAAGCAGATAGTTAGCTATAGCCATTTAACTTTAATGCACGACGAAAAAAGCAGCCCAAAATCAATTTTAATTGTAAACACCGACATCACCCAGAAAAAACAACTCGAAGCCCAATACTATCGAGCGCAGCGCCTGGAAAGCTTGGGAACTTTAGCCAGCGGCATTGCTCACGACTTGAATAATATACTGACTCCGATTCTTACAGGTGCTCAACTACTGCAACTTAAACTTCCCCATTTAGACGAGCGAAATAAATTTCTGCTCAAAATGCTTGAAGATAACAGCAAGCGCGGTGCCCAACTTGTTAAGCAAATTACATCCTTTGCCAAGGGAGTAGAAGGCGATCGCATTTGCATACAGCTAGCACACATCATCAATGAAATTAGCGCTATTATTAACAGTTCATTTAGTAAATCAATCGAACTTAGTACTGATATATCACCTCAACTGTGGACGGTAGAAGCGCAACCAACCCAGATACATCAATTATTAATAAATTTATGTATTAATGCTCGCGATGCTATGCCGAAAGGAGGCAACTTAACAATTAAAGCCGAAAATAAATTTATAGATGAAAATATCGGCATCAATCCCGAAGCAAAAGTAGGCAATTACGTAGCGATAACGATTACGGATACGGGATGTGGCATACCGCCAGACATATTAGAGCGAATTTTTGAACCGTTTTTTACTACAAAACGATCGGGAAAAGGCACTGGATTAGGACTTTCTACAACCATTGGCATCGTCAAAAGCCATGATGGTTTTATCGATGTTTCCAGTCAAGTTAATAAAGGTAGTAAATTTACGGTATATTTACCAGCTAGCAACCATAATCTAGAATTAAAAACAACCGACAATCGACACATAGAAGAAGGTAATGGGGAATTAATTGTAGTAATAGACGACGAAGAATATGTTCGAGAAATAATTAAAAATACTTTAGAATCCCACAACTACAGAATATTTGTTGCTGACGATGGTTTTAAGGCTTTTTCTTATTACACTCAACACAAACATGAGATTAGCCTACTTTTAATAGACATAGAAATGCCTGCTATAGATGGATTTAAAATTATCAAAGTTTTGCAACGAATGAATCCCGATGTCAAAATTATTGCTATAAGCGGACTTAGTGCAAATCGTCAGCTTTTACAAACAAATGGCATTGAGGTAAAAGGATTTTTATCTAAACCCTATACAGTTGAAGAATTATTAAAGTTGATAAAAGCTGTTTTGATTAATAATAGTAATTAGGGCATAGGGCATAGGGCATAGGGAATAGGGGAATACAATTATCAATTATCAATTACCAATTACCAATTACCAATTACCAATTTTCATCCGAAGGATGTGGATCATCAATTACCAATTACCAATGCGCGATACGCGGAGCGTCGTTTAGGCTATCGCAATCAAGTTTTAGCGGCGCAACGATTTGAGGAATAAGCTGACGATGCTCTCGGTCGTGCTAATATTATCCGGGAAAGATTACTTATGGGAAAGGCGATTACGGAAAATAAACCGGAATTGTAAATAGTTACGCCAGTATTATTTTTATAATATTCTTTTATAACTTTACAAAAATAAAGGAACAACCAAAATTATGATAGGAGAATATTATATTGAGTAATACACTACCCGATCCCGAATTAGAGAATTTATTACAATACATTAAAAGCAACCGTGGCTTTGATTTTAGCGGTTACAAACGTGCTAGTTTAAGTCGCCGCATTCGTAAAAGAATGCAAACAATTCATGTAGAAAACTACTCGGAATATTTAGATTATTTAGAAGTTCATCCTAACGAATTTGTAGAATTATTCAACACGGTTTTAATTAACGTTACTTCTTTCTTTCGAGAACCAAAAGCTTGGGAATATATTGCTAATGAAATTATTCCTCAAATCGTTAACTTTGAAAGGCTTAATAAACCAATTCGTATATGGAGTGCTGGTTGTGCTTCCGGAGAAGAAACCTACACCATCGCCATTTTGTTGGCAGAAGCTTTGGGTATGGAAAAATATTCGCAGCGTGTAAAAGTGTTTGCTACGGATGTGGATATGGAAGCACTCAACTACGCTCGTCACGCAAGTTATTCTTCCAAAGAAATCCAGAATATCCCATCAGAAATTTTAGAAAAATATTTTGAACCTGTAAACACTCACTTCAGCATTAAAAAAGAACTGCGTCGCGGGGTTATTTTTGGCCGTCACGATTTAGTACAGGATGCACCTATATCCAAAATTGATTTATTGGTATGTCGCAATACTTTAATGTATTTTAATAGCGAAACCCAAAGCAAAATTCTCGATCGCT
>CAYMZW010000474.1:0-5663 GCA_964395005.1 uncultured Rivularia sp. | reverse complement strand
TTTCTACAAACTGTTTAATTTGAGCGCGGGTATCGGCTGTAACTTCGTTAAGTCCGTCAATACAAATATCTATAGCGCCACTGTAGATAAGATTTTTAAGGAATTGAGCGTCTTGAGCCTGTCCGTGGAGTTTATTTTGTATGGCTTCAATTACACCTTTTTCGCATTTACGAGCGGGTAAATATACGATAATTCGTTTTGAAGTTTTTACCAGGTAGCGGAGAAACATCGATTTACCCAAACCGGAATCACCTTCGAGTACGATTTCTCCTTGGATATTAGGGATTGCTTGGGAAATTGCAGTAATTTTTGATGGAGATGGAGACGCGATGTATCGCGTCTCTACAATACCGGATTCGGGAAAATATACTCTTTCGTCAAAGTTGTTTAAACCAGCGTCTGCGAGTAAAGAAGGTTGGAAAGGTTGAAATAATTTACGACGAAGAAAGGGAATCCAAGCCAGGAGAAAACCGACATAACCCATACCGAAAATACGTCTTACCCAAGGATTCCAGAAAAAGATGGCTTGAATTTGGGGAGATTTGGGATAAGCGAAGATGAGTAGCAGCCAGAAAGCAGCGTGAATTAAAATGATATTTCTGAAGGTGAATAACCACTGCCAACGTTTGAGGTTAACGATAAACGTATTTAGGTTGTCGGCTTCGCTGTAACCTGCTTGTTTGAGATTGCCGTAATGCTGTTGGAGTAAGATGATATCTTGGAGTTGCCAAGATGTTTGTTTTACCACTTGTACAATTCCTCTTGCTAAATCCTTTCGCAATCGAGGTAAATCTTGAGTGGGTTGCCAAGCTTTAGCAAAGGTTTTCAGAGTTTTAACAGCTTCTTCGTGGGTTAGATTATCAGCAAGGTTTTTGGAATAACCAGTCCATTTGAGTAGGGTTTTGACTTCTTTAGTTCCACCACCGAGGTAGTAGGTTAAGAAACGCCAATCTTCAAATTTTGATTGACCAGCATAATAAACATAATCAAGGACAATAACAACTTCTTCTAACTTTAGTTGTTGTATATTCCCTAAAGCTTGTGCTGCACTACTATGAATATTTGAGTTTAACGATTTATCTTTGAAAATATCGACAATATCTTTAACGTAAGGTTTAGCAGTATCTCCCAAATTCCCCAAAGCAAATGCAGCACTAATACGAATATCTAAGTTAATCGATTTATCTTTAAGAATATCGGCAATATCTTTAACGTAGGGTTTGGCAGCATCACCCAAATTCCCCAAAGCCGATGCTGCACTACTACGAAGATTTGAGTCAACAGATTTATCTTTAAGAATATCAGCAATATCTTTAAAGTAGGGTTTGGCAGTATCTCCCAAATTCCCCAAAACCTCTGCTGCACTAGCACGAATATTTGAGTTAACCGATTTATCTTTGAGAATATCGGCAATATCTTTAACGTAAGGTTTGGTAGTATCTCCCAAATTACCCAATGCAGATGCTGCACTATAACGAATATTAAACTGAAGGGATTTATCTTTGAATAAGTCGAGAATATCTTTAACGTAGGGTTTGGCAGCATCTCCCAAATTCCCTAATGCAAATACTGCACTAGCACGAATATCTGAGTTAACCGAGTTATCTTTGAATAAGTCGGCAATATCTTTGACGTAGGGTTTGGCAGCATCTCCCAAATTTCCCAAAGCCGATGCTGCACTACTACGAATATCTGAGTCAACCGATTTATCTTTAAGAATATCAACAATATCTTTAACGTAGGGTTTGGCAGTATCTCCCAAATTCCCCAAAGCCTCTGCTGCTCTAGCACGAATATCTGAGTCTACGGATTTATCTTTAATCAAGTTGAGAATATCTTTAACGTAGGGTTCGGCAGTATCTCCCAAATTTCCCAATGCAAATACTGCACTAATACGAATATGTGAGTTAAGGGATTTATCTTTGAGAATATCGGCAATATCTTTAACGTAGGGTTTGGCAGTATCTCCCAAATTTCCCAAAGCCGATGCTGCACTACTACGAATATCTGAGTCAACCGATTTATCTTTAAGAATATCAACAATATCTTTAACGTAGGGTTTGGCAGTATCTCCCATATTCCCCAAAGCCGATGCTGCACTTCTACGAATACTTAAGTCAACCGATTTATCTTTGAGAATATCGGCAATATCTTTAACGTAAGGTTCGGCAGTATCTCCCAAGTTCCCCAAAGCGTCTGCTGCCTCACCACGAATAATTGAACTCACAGATTTATCTTTGAGAATATCGGCAATATCTTTAACGTAGGGTTTGGCAGCATCTCCCAAATTCCCCAAAGCCCTTGCTGCCCTAATACGAATATCTGAATCAACCGATTTATCTTTGAGAAGTTTGGCAACTTTTTCAGCAACATCCGACCGTTTTTTAAGCAAGGGTTTTAAATCTTTAGCTTCATATTCAGCTAATTTCTCTAAAGCATTTTTCTTCACTTTGTCATAATCATCATCCAAAGCAGCCACAATACCATTAATTTGCCACTGTTGCGGCTTTGGCTTCGGCGGTTGTTGAGCATTTACCCAAGGAAACGAGAGAAAAAATACAAGTAGAAACGTAATAGGAAAAAGAATAAAAGGTTGTTTAAAGAAGCCCTGATATTTAACCATAACTGCGAAATATTACAAAATAATTGGATTATCAGAGGTGTAGTTTTTTATTGCAATACAACAGTAAATTTAACTACAACGTTAGATGAATACAATTATTTAAGTATTATTCCGGATGGTTTAAATATCTTGTTTAGGAAGAATATTTGTTCTTATTTCTTCCTCCGCGCTCTCGATTCTGCGGTTTTTTATCGGTAATTTTCTCTAATAAACGAATTATTTAGCTTCTTTCGTGTAGAAATAGCCAAGGAGTAATTTAAAATAAAAGAGTTATAAAATACCAATTTCAGGTGATATGAATGAATTATGCGGATATAGCAGTATACGGAAAAAATAAAAATTTACAGCTTTTAGTTGAAGTCAAAAGTAGACACGGTAGATCCAGTAATTGGGCTGCTCAAATGCGACGTAATATGTATGCTCATGGTTTATTACCGGAAACGCGCTTTTTTCTATTAGCACTTTCAGATAAGTTTTATTTGTGGAAAGATGCTGGTATTTTAATTGAAGCTGTAGAGCCGAATTACGAAATTAATCCCTTATCTTTTTTAGAGCCATATTATAAAAAAGCTCATGTTTCACCATCTAGTATTAGCGGAGCAAGCTTGGAATTAATTGTAAATTCATGGTTAACACAAATTATTACTGTACCATCAGTTGATTTGCTTTCTCAAGAATATAAAGGTTGGCTGATTGATTCGGGATTGTTTGATGCAATTCATAGTGGTTATATAGAATCTTCTGTTTTGGTGTAATTTTCATGGATGTTTATGTAGAGTCTAATTTTGTTTTAGAACTTGCACTACTACAAGAGCAACATAAAAGCTGTCAAGAATTACTGGATTTAGCTGAAATTAAAAAAATACGTTTAATTGTACCTGCCTTTAGCTTGGCATAACCATATGAAACGCTTATTCGTAATAATAAGAAACGTCAGAAATTATCTGAAGATTTGAAAAAAGAACTTTCTCAGTTATGCCGTTCGCAACCTTATCAAGAACAAATAAGTACTTTTGAAGATACGACTGCATTTTTGGTAAGTAGCCAACAGGAGCAAAAGCAAAGGCTTGATGCTGTGATAGAAAAAATATTAAAAGTGTGTCAAATTATTCCTTTAACAGCAGAAATACTAACAGCGGCTATTAAATATCAGTCGGAATATAATCTAGAACCTCAAGACTCTATAGTATACGCTTCAGTACTTGAGCATATGAGGAAATCGGATGAAAGACAGCGTTGTTTTCTAAATAGGAACTCTAAAGATTTTGATGATCCTGATATCAAGGAATCATTAAACTTGTATGATTGCTTAATGTTATTTAGGTTTGATAATGGAATTAGTTATGTCAAACGTCAATTAAGGTGATATTTGATTCGTTTTAGCGGAAGATTTTTGAGGGAACAAACCGCAGAATCGAGAGCGCAGAGGGAAGAGGTAATGAGAAGTTTTTCGTTTTTTCGGTAAGTTAATGGTGCGTAACGGCATTTTCAAATTCATAGTTTCTATCGATAAATATTCAAGCCGTTACACACCCTACACAATTCAATGCCCAATGCCCAATGCCCAATGCCCAATTCTCAATTCCTAAACGTTCATCTGCTGCTTTTGATAAAGGGAATAATACAATCCTTTTTGCTGCAATAAGTCGTCATGGGTTCCTCTTTCAACAATAATTCCTTTTTCCATTACCAATATCATGTCGGCTCGCTTCAATGGTGCAAAACGATGTGCGATTAAAAATACTGTTTTTCCTTGGGTAGTATTTTTCAAGTTTTGCAATACCTGCTGTTCGGTTTCGCTGTCTAAGGCGCTGGTTGCTTCGTCTAATACTAATATTGGTGCTTCCAATAAAAATAACCTTGCTAAGGCAACTCGCTGTCTTTGCCCTCCGGATAATGCTGTACCTCTTTCACCAACGTTGCTTTCGTAGCCTTGAGGTAACTCGCTGATGAAGTCATCGGCAACTGCCATTCTTGCAGCTTGTACTACTTGCTCGGCGGTGATTTCGGGGTTTCCTAATGTGATATTTTCTAAAACGCTACCGTTAAACAAAAAGTCTTCTTGTAAAACTACACCGATTTGTTGCCGCAAGGAAGCTAAGTCAACGCTTTTTACGTCGAATCCATCAATTAAAATCCGTCCGGATTCGATTTGGTAAAGCCGTTGCAACAGTTTGGAAAGCGTACTTTTACCGGAACCGCTGCGTCCAACTATACCAACAAATTGTCCTGGTTCTACGTGAAAGGAAATCCCTTTAAGAACTGGTTCGCTCGAAGGTTTGTAGCGGAAGAATACTTGATCGAATGTAACTTCTCCTTCGAGGGTTGGTAGTACTAATCCGGTTCCTGGCTCTGCTTCGGGGTTAACGTTGAGAATGTCGCCGATTCTATCTACCGATAACAATACTTGCTGTAAATTTTGCCACAGTTGAACTAATCTTAATAAAGGCCCGGTAACTCTTCCCGAAAGCATTTGAAAAGCTACCAATTGCCCTACGGTAAAGTTGTTTTCAATCACTAATTTGGCTCCAAACCAAAGTATCAACAGGCTAGAGAATTTGGTAAGAAAGTCGCCGATGTTACTGCTGATATTTGAAGTTGTAGAAGCTTTGAAACCAGTGCGGATAAACCTTGCAAATAAACCTTCCCATCTATCTCTGGTTGCTGGCTCGGCTGCGTGGGCTTTTACAGAATGAATCCCTGTAACTGTTTCTACGAGGAATGATTGACTGTCAGCGCTGCGATTAAATGTTTCGTTGAGCCATTTACGTAAAACTGGTGTTGCTGTGAGTGTCAATATGGCAAATAATGGTAGTACTGCTAAGGCTACGAAGGTAAGTGTATTGCTGTAGTAAAACATTAGTACCAGATAAACTACAGCAAAAATACTGTCAAGAACTACTGTTAATGCTGTACCTGTAAGAAACTGACGAATTTGTTCTAATTCTTGCACCCTTGCTACCGTATCTCCTACTCTTCGCGACTCGAAATAAGATAAAGGTAAGCGCATCAAATGGCGAAATAGCTGCGCCGATAAACT
>CAYMZW010000473.1:0-5663 GCA_964395005.1 uncultured Rivularia sp. | reverse complement strand
CCGAATTAAACTTTATTTATCATTGGATTGAAGAATTGCGGGGTTATAGCTTACCAGAAATACTTGCTGGCGACTACATGAATAATAGTTATTACCCGCAACCAATAATAGATTGGTCGCAAACACGTAAAGTTAACGGTAAAATAGTTTCTAATCTACGTAAAAAAGTTAAAGAAAGATTGCTCTCGGAAAAAGGAGAAGAATATTATAATGCAACTGCGACAAAACGTACAGTAGAAAAATATCGCGAATCTAAAGACAAACAGTATCGCGAAGCTCAGGATAAAAGCTCGTAGTAAGGGCTTTAGCCCTGCATAAGAAAGGGCTTTAGCCCTTACTACAAACTCAAATCTCCAACTTCAAAAGTTTGGTTTCCCACCGTTACTTTATCTCCAGTAACTAACTTTCTACCGCGACGAGTTTCCAATGTACCATTAACTTTGACATCACCATCCACAATCATATGTTTAGCTTGCCCTCCCGTAGACGCTACACCCAACAATTTCAAAAATTGGTCAAGTTTTATCATAAGTCAGTTATCAATTATCAATTATCAGTTATCAATTATCAATTATCAGTTGTCAGTTAGCAATTACCAATGCCCAATGCCCAATGCCCAATGCCCATTCCCAAATTCTTAATGAAAATATCTCATTAAAATCGATTCCAATTTAACAATACCAATTGGTTTACTTACAAAGTCGTTAGCCCCAGCTTGGATAAAACGACTGCGGAAATCATCATTATCTTTACCAGGTGTCATCACTACGACAATTTTACCTTGTAAATCTGACGTTTTTCGTAAAGCAGCAAGTAAATCTAAACCGCTGACTTCTCCCAACAAAATATCTAATAAAATTAGATTCGGCTGGTAAATGCGGACTTTTTCTAAAAATTCCTTTGCATCAGACATCCACTCAACTTGATAGCCAACTGTTTGTAAATAATCTTGTAATAATATGCCGGTATGCTTGTCATCTTCTACTAGTAAAATACGTTTATTCTTAAAAGCATTATTGGAAACTACATGATTCAATTTATGTACTTTTTCTGACAACTTTTCGACAAAATTTTCTTCTTCAAATTCACTATCGGGAATATATAAAGTAAAACGACTACCTTCGTCAAAATTAGATTCTACCGTTACATCTCCACCGTGCAAACGGGCTAACTTGCGAGTTAAAGCTAAACCCAAACCCGTACCTTCATATTGACGATTGAGCCGAGAATCGAGCTGTTTAAAAGGTTCAAATAAACATTTTAATTGATCGGGTTTAATGCCAATACCAGTATCGCATACCCGAAATTCTATTCCTTGCGGCAACTTTGTGACTTGCAAGGAAACTTTCCCTTCGTGAGTGAATTTTATTGCATTGGTAAGTAGATTCAGTAGCATTTGCTTGATTCGTCTTTCATCAGCAATACAGGTATTTGCTTTTTTATCGATGGAACAAGTTAACTCTAATCCCTTATCCTCAGCACGCTCGCGTACAGTTGAAATCGCATAATTGCATAAATCTTCTACCTGCAAAGGCTGTAATAATAAGTCTTCTTTTCCTGCTTCTACCTTGGATAGATCGAGAATATCGTTAATTAATTCTAATAAATGTAGACCACTATTATATATACAGTCAATATATTCTTTTTGTTTATCATTCATTGCACCAACAATTTCTTGTTGAAGCAACTGCGATAAACCCATAATTGCATTTAAAGGAGTTCGTAATTCATGGCTCATTGTTGCCAAAAATTCACTTTTTGCTCGACTACCAACTTCCGCAGCTTCTTTACTTTCTCTCAACTGTAATTCTGTTTTTTTACGTTCGTCAATATCTTCGATAATCGCCAGAAAAAATTTAGGTTTACCACTCAAACGTACAATCAAAGAAATACTTAAATGAGTCCAAACCGTACCACCATTTTTATCTAATAGCTGTCTTTCTATTTCCAAACGCTCAACTTTACCCTGCATCAACTGCTTGTAAAGCCCGACATCACCATTCTCAAAGCAAATATAATCTGCAAAACTGTTTTGAATAAGCTGGCAATCGCTATATTTCAACATTTTAGATAGCGCTGGGTTAATATCAACAATTTTCCCTTTGATATCAACTAAACAAATACCCATAGAAGAACGTTCAAAAATGGCCTTAAACTGCGCTTCACTCTGCTTTAAGGCTTTTTGTGCGGCTTGTCTTTCGCTTGCTTCTATTGCTAACACCACAAAATCTGCAATAGAATTTGCAAAACTTTTTGATTCTAAACTCCACTGATGATTTGAATTTACACCCGAATCTACAATATCATCGCTGTATGCATAACATACTATACCAACTACACAACCTCTAAGCCAAATAGGTACGTTTAATACAGATGTAACACCAAATGCAGAAAGATAAAATTTAGATAGTTCCTCAGCTATATTGGTTTCTGAAAGATTATTTATAGATTTAATACCTTTTTCTAAAGCTGCAAAGTAATGAGGATAATCCTCTTTTTTTAAAATAATTGATTTTGAATGGCTATTGTATTTGCAATTATATAAATCAATACAACGCATTCGAGAATTATCTTCGCAATACAGCCAAACACCGACTTGTTCAACATTTAGTTCGACATTTAAAGTAATTGCTGCTGCTCGCGTTATTTCGCGTACCGAATCAATTATATTTCCTTGAATAAAAGCTTCACTCTTAGCTAGTTCGTTCAAAGTATTGCTTTGCTTTCTCAACAGATTTTCTCTTTTTTGCAGTTCTGTAATATCCCTTACCGCAACTAACCTTGTATCTTTTGAGCCATTAGAAATCGTTTTAGCTTGTACTTCCGCTGGGAATATAGAACCGTCTTTTCTTATTGCAGTGATTCTATACGGTTTTTCATAACTACTAAAAATATTTTGTTTAATTAATTCTTGCGATTCTGATGATACTAATTCAAACCCATTTTTACCAATCAATTCTTCTAAATCATAACCAGTCATATTCGCTAAAACATGATTTGCATCTAAAATGATCCCTTCTTCGTGCAACATTATTCCTTCAAAAGTAGCTTCAGACAAATAATGCCATCTCGCTTTTTGATAGCCTGTATTCCGATCGTATATGTTCTCAGTCTGCATATTTTTAAATGCAGCACGTTTTTTTCTCTCAATTGCAGATATTAATATGCGTTTCAAATAGCCACTATCAATCTTATTTAAAACTACAACTTCGTCAGCGCCCAATTTAATTGCTTTTTGTAGAGTACCTTCATCTTCATTATTACTTATCACCACAATTGCCGTATTAGCAAACAGTGAATATATTGAAGAAATAATTTCAAACTCTTGAATACTTTTAAGCGATAAATCTAAAATGACTGCATCAGTAAACTTTTTGTGCAATACTGATTCAGCTTCAGACAACCCATTAACCACGGTAATTCGATCGGGCAAGAGCATTCGCTGCAACCACTCAATATCGTTTTGATTAGTTTTTAACAGCAAAATACTATAACTATTTAATGTCATGCTCGTCACCAGTAGAGCAGTTATCCAGAATCACGACGTAAGTCAGCTTTATTAGTGTCTCATAATACGCTACAAATTAGTCATTAATCCAACTTGCGTGTATTTACGGATGATATTTATCATAAATAAGCTTACTTACACTTACATTATCATCTTTATACCAAAAGCTATAACTTTAAAGACCGTCTTAGTATACCTATTTTTCTCGATTATCTTAACAATATAAACAAAATACAATTTTTTTATTAGAACTTACGTAATCGCAACGATTAATCAAGCTTTCCACACGTTTAGATCCCCCCAACCCCCCTTAAAAAAGGGGGGCTTGCGTAAGTCCTATTTATTCTATTAATTTATTTAAATTTAATTACAATAACTCTATTTAAATCTGTAGGTAGATTAATTTAAGAACCGAATATGGTCAAAATTAGAGTAACATTCAGTTATTGTCTTCGAGTTGAGTCATGACCAAAGACAGCATTAGAATAGTTTCGCTGATTCCCAGTGGAACTGAGATATTAGCAGCGCTAGGATTAACCGATGCTATAGTCGGACGTTCCCATGAATGCGATTTTCCTTCTCAAATAAAAAATCTTCCCGCTTGCACTCAAGCTAGGTTAAATAGTGATGCCGCTAGTGGCGAAATTCACGACAAAGTCAACGATTTATTGCAATCTGCTTTGAGCATATATCAAATAAAAACCGATCTTTTGGGGCAGTTGCAACCCACTCATATTGTTACTCAGGATCAATGCGATGTTTGTGCTGTCAGCTTTGGAGAAGTAGAAAACGCACTCAAAAGCCTTACCACTACTTCGCCACAAGTTATTTCCCTGCAACCAGATATTCTCAAAGATGTTTGGAACGATATTGCACGAATCGCTGAAGTTTTTGATGTAGATTCGGCACAAGTATTAGAAAATTTACAAAATCGCGTTAAAACCATCCAAGATAAAACCCAGTCACTTTCCCCTACAGAGATTCCCAGCATTGCCTGTATCGAATGGACTGATCCTTTGATGAGTGCATCAAATTGGATTCCCGAATTAGTTACTTACGCTGGAGGCAAACCTTTATTTAGCTCCACCGGCAAACCTTCGGAAATATTAAAGTGGGAAGATTTTGTAAATAGCAATCCAGATATCATCATCTTTATGCCCTGCGGTTTCGATTTAAAGCGTACTCGTACCGAAGCTAATTCATTAACTCAAAAACCCGAATGGGAAAAACTCCAAGCAGTAAAAAACGATCGAGTTTACCTTACAGATGGTAATGCCTACTTTAACCGCCCCGGCCCGCGCTTAGCAGATTCGTTAGAAATTTTAGCAGAAATCATCCACCCAGAAATCTTTGAATACGGCTATCAAGGCAAAGGTTGGGAGAAGTTATCAGTGAACAGTTAACAGTGAGCAGTGAGCAGTTAGCAGTTAAAAATTATTTTTTAACTTTCTCCTAACGCCTCATTCCTAATAAAATGTTAATAACTTTAGAGCGTAGCGGTGGTTTTGCGGGAATAAGTAAAGTTATAGAGATTGATTCGGCTAAATTACCGGAAAATAAATCTAAAAAGCTATCTATATTATTGCAAACTGCAAATTTCTTTGATTTACCTGCATACATAGAAAGTAGTTCAAGACAACGCGACGGCTTTCAATATATTCTGACGATAGATAGTAAAGGAAAAAAAAATACGGTAACAGTAGCCGAAAGCGCCATACCAGAAGATTTGAAACTTTTAATTGAGTGGATAACAGATAATTCTTAAAGGTTTTAACTCCTAACTCCTAACTCCTAACTCATCACTCTTAACTTCCAACTCCAACTTCTTTCCAAGCATTTTCTACGGCTTTTTGTTCGCTGCTTGCTTCACCGTAAAGTTCTCCTGCGACTGCAATTGTTACTTCTGCCCCTTGTTTGATGCTTGCTTTTGAATCTAGTTTTTCACATAAACTAACGTACCAAATTTTTCCCGCTTTTTCCCAAGCGTAACCGCCTATTTCCGTTGCTGCTAGGTAAAAAGCTCGGTTGGGGATACCAGAGTTTATATGCACTCCGCCGTTGTCTTTGGTACCCGTATAGATATCTTTCATGTGTGCTGGTTGGGGATCTTTACCAAGTACGGCATCGTCGTAAGCTGTGCCTGGTGCCTTCATCG
>CAYMZW010000472.1:0-5668 GCA_964395005.1 uncultured Rivularia sp. | reverse complement strand
ATTTGAAGACTATGGAGTGGTATATTTCCCAATTCCCCCTGTTGATAATAACGAGGTGCTAGGGGAAAACATATCACTTAACAATTCCCCTAGCACCCGGATGGAAGATAAGAGCCAAACCCTTGATAATAGTTCATCAACATCAAATCTTTCAAATGCTCAACTAAGTAATGATGACCAGGTGCTAGGGGGAAATATATCACTTAACAATTCCCCTAGCACCCGGATGGAAGATAAGAGCCAAACCCTTGATAATAGCTCATCGACATCAATTCTTTTAAATACTCAAATAAGTAATGATGACCAGGAGAAGCGGGAAAACATATCACCTAACAATTCCCCTAGCAACCGAATAGAAGATAATAGCCAAACCCTTGGTAATAATTCATCAACATCAAATCTTTCAAATACTCAAGTAAGTAATGATAACCAGGAGAAGCGGGAAAACATATCACCTAACAATTCCCCTAGCAACCGAATAGAAGATGGAAGCCAAACCCTTGATAGTAGTTCTTCAACATCAAATCTTTCAAATGCTCAAGTAAGTAATGATAACCAGGTGCTAGGGGGAAATATATTACCTAACAATTCCCCTAGCACCCGGATAGAAGATGAAAGTCAAACCCTTGTTAATAGTTCATCAAAATTAAGTCATGCAAATACTCAACTAAGTAATGATGACCAGGTGCTAGGGGGAAATATATCACTAAATAATCCCCCTAGCACCTATCGTAAACGCGGTGAGGGCAGCGGTAATATTTCATGGGGTTATGCAAATGCTAATAGCACTAAAAAGAAACCAGTCAAACAGCTTTATTTCGAGTGGGAATATAGGGGTAAAAGAGGAAAGACTTATGTGCGATCGCACTTCTTCGAGCAAGTTATTTCAATGAATGAAGCGAAAGTTCCAGTTGTAGTGATATTGAAATTATTAACTTACAATCCAAAAGTAGCGGGTGCTTTGGGTCTTAATTAGCTATCTTTTTTCATTTATCAACCTTTGCCTCAATTGCGTATATCTTTCCTGAGATTTTCTTGAGCGGACACACATACCAATAGCTTTCTTACTCCCAACAATAATCGCCAACATATAGCATGAGTTAATCCTGTATAAAGCAAATTCCTGTTCAACATAACAAAATGTTGCGAGTACAATGGCAACAATACAACAGGATATTCCGAACCCTGGGATTTGTGAATGCTAACGCTCCAAGCCAAAGCCAGTTCGTTTAAATCAGCATAATCGTAAATAACTTCGCGTTCTTGGAACTTGACAATTACTTCCTGTTCTTCGGTGTCAATATGAATAATAAAATCCATATCACCGTTAAAAACTTCCCGTTGGTAATAGGAAGGTTAATTGAATTACCCTATCCCCTACTCGAAAAATTATTCCGCCTCTAGTTACTTCAACCTTCTGGGGACTAGGAGGATTAATGAGTTTTTGCAGTACGTTGTTAAGATTGCGCGTACCTACCAAGCCGTTTCAACAGCTTGATGTTGTTCGGGTGATAGCGAAACTTTACGGCTTTGGCTAAAACGTTCTAACCAAGTATGAACACGGGGAATGTCGGGATTAATGGGTTGATGTAAACGAGAAAGTATAAGTTGCGCTAGGTTTTGTTCGGTGTGGAAGAAGGTTGGTTTGTAACGACGAGCAATCTAGATTCAGCATCACGTTCTCTAATTAATTCATCCGAGCGCGACATATCACAGATGACTTTTGTTAATCCATCCTCATACAAAGACGTTGCTCTTTCTCCCGCACCTTTAGATGTCACCATGCGTCGGGCTGGGGTAATGATGAAACCATATTTTACTCTCACTCGAAATTATTACCCTAAAAACAATAACTTCTTTTATGCTGCTCACTGGTGGCATCCAGCAGTTTATGAGTCAATGATGATCGGTGGAAATGACTCAGAGCAAGACAAAATGCTCAACCAAATGGAAGACGTATTTCAGTCGGAGGTAATTCCTAATCCACCAATGAGAATGTTGCTGACTCGTGAAGGTGCGCCGCGCTATAGCCGTTTATCTCCAGAAACTGCGAATGTTTTCGACAATCTACATATGCTCCACGGTATTACCTACGATATCTTTGCCTACGACGGTTGGACAGTTGAGCAAAAGCGAGCCGAACTTTATCGCGTGCTTAAAGCTCTAGGCTATCAACATCATCGAGTTAATCATCATCATCGAGTTACTACACCCAAACCCAATTTTAATCCTTTAGCTTACGATGAGTGGGCTAAAAGTGCTGATGGCTCAATGACGCGGATGATGATGGAAATGATGCAAGAAATGATGCCAATGATGCACGCTTCGATGAATTCGGGAATGCGATCGCCAATGCAGGGGAATATGAATGGTGGAATGAGCCAAGAAATGCATCAAAAAATGATGGCGCAGTTAAAAATGAAATTAACTCCCGGTATTCAGTCAAGGGAAATTCCCGGCTCTTGGATGGATGCAATGAAAGTTTTGATGCCAAATATGAAAATGTCAGCGGAAGCAATGCAGCCAGGAAAGATTAATCCGATGATGGTAGAAGCGATGCTCAAGGGTTGGCAAGAAAAATACGGTAATTTGCCCGATATCGAATCTATATCAATGGATACCGAACCCTCTGCACAAGATATTTTGGCACAAACCCAAAAGTAAAATCTCTTTTCTTAAATTACACAATCTATACATTTATGAATATACATAAATTGAAATGTACAGGTATCATAGCTGGATTATTTTTAGGATTAACAGCGATTATTTCTTTTCCTAAAACTGCTCAAGCTGCCGACCATTTAAACTTAGAAGAAGGATTACCAACGGAAGTTGAAGATGCTTACCCCATACCCTACAAAGGTATCGAATTACAAGGAGTCACCAAATATGACCGGATTAACGGCAAAGATAGTTTTGTCATTGAACCGCGTGTAGAATACGGTATCGCTCCTAATACTCAAGCTACAATCTCGGTTCCTTTTCAATTTGGTTCCGCAGAAGATGATGGTATTGGTGATGTGGGAATAGAATTTTTGTACAACTTCAATGCCGAATCTTTGAAAACTCCTGAAGAAAGCAGTTTCTGTTGGTGCGGATACTCCTTATTGTGAAGGTAGTGCTGGAGTTGTGTGTAGAGTTAAGTTAATTATGACCAAAACCTTGGGTGCTGGAGCTAATCTAGATAGACTTCATCTCAATGTTGGTTATACCTTTAACGATGCAAAGAAGGATGATGAAAGAAGAAATGTTGTTAAAGCGGTTGCAGGTTATAGTCGTCGTTTAGGTTCGTCCACTATATTGGTGACGGATTTTGTTTACGAACAAGAAAAAGAAGATAGTGTTGATGCTTATATTTTAGCTGCCGGTATTCGTCAACAAGCTACACCGATTACAGTTTGGTCTGTTGGTGCTGGAGTTGGATTAAGTGATGATTCTCCAGATTTTAGAATTACGGGTGGAATTCAGCAGTCTTTGTAATTATAGATATTTTCCGAACGGCTGCAACTACTTTACTACTGCACAATTAATGCATTGGGTGGGCTTTTCCATAAGTCCACCCTTTCACAATGCCAGAAAAATATATCTTTTTTTACTTGTACTCTTAAACTATTCATATTTAACAAAGTTTGTAGTTAACTTAAAATTGCTTGCTTGAGCTTTTCTCGCAGTTGGTTAAGTACTTTCACCGCAACCTGTAACTCTTCTGCGTTCATATCTTCGGCAAGTATTTCGGCTGCTTGAGCATTTTTAAAAGTAAAGTCCTCAAATAATGCTTCTCCTTTCGCAGTTATGACTAACAGCTTTGATGTTTTATGCGCTGGATTATCAACCGACTCAATCAAACCTTCTTTTATCATTTCATTGGCTAATTTCTGAATACCTTGACGGGAAACAGGACGAGAACGAGCGATTTGAGCGACTGTCTGCGCTCCTTCGTTTTTTAAACTATTTAGCATTCCCCAATAACTACCCGATGATTTTATCGTTCCCATACGTTTACCTCCTTCCCGCAACAAGAAATAAGTGTAGGTTGTCTCGATAAAAAGTTCTTCCATCGCTTTTCCTGCCTGGGTTCTGGCCACGGGCTTGTCTTTCATTGCCAACACTCCCAATCAAATTTCATTAACTGTTTATGACAACTAGTTGTCATAATGGTAATTAGTTGTCATAATTCTAGTGTAATTGAATTCGTGTTATGAACTATATTTCATCACAGTTTGGCAATCCTAGAGGAATCTTAGGGCGATTTTTTGGTCTGCTAATGACACAAACTAATCAAGCCAAAGATCACTGGACAATAAAGATGCTTAACGTTGAACCCGAAGACCATATCTTAGAAATCGGATTTGGCTCAGGTGTGGCAGTCCAAAAAATGTCTCGAATTACTAAATGCGGATTTATTGCTGGTATTGACCGTTCGGAAGTTATGTTAAATCAAGCAAGCAATCGAAATAGACAGGCTATTGAACGGGGATTGGTTGAATTGAAACATGGGGAAGTTGCACATTTGCCTTATGGGGATAAAACCTTTGATAAAGCCATAAGTAGCAACTCCCATTTTTTTTGGATTAATCCGGTTGAAAGTTTAAAAGAAGTACGTCGAGTTTTGAAACCGGGTGGATTGATTGTACTTACTTGGCAACCGAGATGGGCAAAAACGGAAGCCATGCTGACCGAAAGCGCTCAAAACACCAAAGCGCAACTTAAAGTAGCGGGATTTATTGATATTCAACTGAAGTTTAAAGCGATGAAACCTGTATATTGTATCTGCTTGCAGGGAATTAAATAGTTTCGGAAGCATTACTGGAGAACGCTGTGATTTTAAACATTGCTCGATTACTTAGTCTTGTGCTTACTTCAATTGCCACAGGGGTAGCTTTATGTCATGCACTCGAACTTCCCAACAAAATGGCGTTATCTGCTTCTATGTGGCTCAACGTACAGAAGGTGTTATATAACGGCTTCGGCAAAATTCTGGGACCAGTAGAATATGGTGCTTTAGCGACAACTTTACTTGTGCTGTTTTTGGTTCGCAAGCAACGGAGAACTTTTATACTGACATTGATTACTTCAGTCTTGATTGCTATAGCGCTAATAGTTTGGTTAAGCTTTGTTGGTCCAGCAAACCTCAGAGTTGATACTGCACTAACAGTTCCGATTGATTGGATGCAGATACGCAATCAATGGGAGTATGGACACGCTACTCGTGCTGGTTTGTTTTTGGTAACACTGATAACGTTGAGTCTCTCTATACTTTCCGATATACCAATCGGTAATAACCGGAATATGAGATATCGCGATAATAATTAAAGTCTTAAATATTGAGAAGAAGAATATTTTAATTAATTATCTCTATTTCCTTTTAATTAATTTAGTACGAGATGATTGTAATAAAGGTAATGTAACAATGAAAGTACTACCTTTTCCAACTTCACTTTCTACTTCCAAACTACCGTGATGAGATACTACAATAGCTTTTGCAATTGCTAATCCTAAACCCGAACCACCAGTATGACGAGAACGGTCGCTATTTACTCGATAAAAGCGGTCAAAAACGTTAGAAAGTTCATGCTTGGGAATACCAATACCCGTATCTTTGACTCGAACTTCAGCTTCCGTTTCATACTTATCTAAAATAACTGTGACTTCCCCACCAGGTAAAGTA
>CAYMZW010000471.1:0-5691 GCA_964395005.1 uncultured Rivularia sp. | reverse complement strand
AGCCTTACAAAGCTAAAAGCTAGTTGATATATTTGACTATATTTTTAGTAACTATGGATAGTGGATAGTGGATAGTGGATAGTGGATAGTGGTTAGTTGAAAAATTTACAAATAACAACCAACAACTAACAACTAACAACTAATTAAGTAACGATGTATTAACCCTTCAGGAGCTTCACACCTACAATTACTTACAATAAGTCCAGTGTAAATAAAAATATTTCTTATATATATGTTGAAAAGCGTTGCTGAAGTAATGACTCGCGAGCCAATAACGGTTACAGCTGAAACTCCTTTGCGCGAAGCAATCAAAATTCTTGCCGAAAAACGTATTAGTGGCTTACCTGTAGTGGATGATGCAAATCATTTAATCGGTATTATTTCGGAAACTGACTTGATGTGGCAACAAGCTGGTGTTACTCCACCGGCATACTTTGTGATTTTTGATAGCGTTATTTATTTAAAAAATCCTCTTGAATACGAAAAAGAGTTACACAAAGCTTTGGGGCAAACCGTTGGGGAAGTGATGAGTAAGAAACCTGTTACTATTACACCCGACAAAACTTTGAGAGAAGCTGCAAAAATAATGCGCGATCGCAAAATTCACCGTCTTCCAGTTCTCGATGATTCCGAACAAGTAATTGGTATGCTGTCGTTGAGCGATATTATTCGCGATATGGCGCAATCTCAAGGATAGTGGATAGTAGATAGTGGATAGTGGATAGTGGATAGTGGATAGTAGATAGTTGAAAAACTAGCAACTAGCAACTAACAACTAACAACTAACAACTAACAACAAATAACAAATAATTTAATAACCGAGAATAATAAATATGAGTATTACTCCCGATTCAGTGAAACAACAGTTAGAAAGCGAAGATTTGGGCGATCGATTGCGGGGAGTCAATGAAATTAGGGAATTGGAACCAGCAATTGGTTTTGAGTTAATTCAAACTGCGATTACAGATGAAAATGCTCGCGTGCGATATTCTGCTGTAAGTCAGTTCGATACTTTGGGTACCCAAGATTTAGATAAATCTCTAAATCTATTACGGGGATTACTTCAAGATCCTGAAGCTGATGTAAAAGCAGCAGCAGCAGACTGTTTAGGAGGTTTGAAGTTGGTTGCGGCTTTCGATGATTTGCAACAACTTTATCAATCTACAGGTGATTGGATTATCAAATTAAGCGTGGTTGCAGCTTTAGGGGAATTAGGGGAACCACGAGGTTTTGAAATTCTCAAGCAGGCATTGTCAGAAGACAACGATTTGGTTAAAACCGCTGCAATTAGCTCTATGGGAGAGTTAGGAAATACTGAAGCAGTATCGATTTTAGCTCCCTATGCTTCAGATTCAGATTGGCAAATGCGCTACAGAGTCGCTCAAGCTTTGAATCGGTTAGGTACTCAGTCAGCTAAACCTGTGTTAGAAACTTTGGCTAACGATGAAGTTGAAGCAGTTGCTGAAGAAGCGAAAAAAAATAAAGGTTAGTGGATAGTTGTTAGTAGATAGTGGTTAGTGGATAGTCGAAGAATTTATAACTAACAACCAACAACTAACAACCAACAACTAACAACCAACAACTAACTTTGCTTTGATTTAAGATACTGACGCAAACTAAACAAACTTGCTGTCTGACTCAAGGAAAGAGGCAGCATAGATATCCCTTCTAAACGAGACTGCACCCAACCTTCTCCCCAATACCACTCATGGAAACCGTCAATTCCCTGACTCAGTAGTAAACGCAAGCTGTTTTCACTAAGCAAATCTACTTGGCTTAGAATTGAAATTGGTCCAATATGAGTGGTAAACTCAAATCCAGGATTTAATTGTTCTGGCATTCCAGTAGGAAATCTACCGCTAGGCAACCATTTTCCTAATTGCATTGGTTGCAACAGGCTTTCGCTAATAGCTTGTTGCGATGCATCTACTTCTATCCGCAGTTGACTTGTTTGAAAGCTACCGAGCATTTTTTCCTCCAGGTAAAGCAATTATTAAGTTGTGGTTCTACCTAACTAAAGTAACTGCCTTACAAAATTATTTAACTTAATCAATATAGTATGGCAAATATATCTATATTCTTGAGAACGCTGTTTAATGCTTTTTCTATAGTTGAATTTTTTTGTATTTTATGAGCGTTTTGACAATATCCTATTCTGGGAAAGTAAACATCTTACAATAGATATAATTTGTATATTAAGAAGTGTAAGGTTGATTAATGGCGGATCAGTTAATTCGCGCTACAGCAGCGGACGGTGGAATTCGTGCAGTAGGTGCTATTACTACAAAATTGACTTCTGTTGCGCGAGAACGTCACAAACTTTCCTATGTGGCAACAGCAGCTTTAGGTAGGACGATGACGGCGGGTTTATTAATGGCTTCTAGTATGAAGCGGCCAGGCTCAAGGGTTAACGTCCGAATCAAAGGTGATGGCCCTTTGGGCGGTATTTTGGTTGATGCAGGATTAGATGGAACTGTACGCGGCTATGTGGGAAACAATAACGTAGAATTACCTCCTAACCGATACGGTAAACTAGATGTAGGGGGTGCCGTTGGTAAAGGTTTTCTATATGTAGTTCGCGATGTTGGTTTCGGCTATCCCTATTCAAGTACGGTAGAACTGGTTTCTGGGGAAATAGGAGATGACATAGCTCATTATTTAGTAACTTCCGAGCAAACACCCTCCGCTATTGTTCTAGGTGTATTTGTCGGAGCGCAAGGAGTCACCGCATCAGGAGGTTTGCTTGTTCAAGTTTTACCTAAAGCCGCTAGAGATGAAGCTTTAGTCGAAACATTAGAATCACGTGTCTGTGCCCTTCAAGGTTTTACGCCTTTATTACAAGCTGGAAAAAATCTCACAGAAATCTTTCAGGATTTATTGGGAGATATGGGGCTACATATATTTCCAGAATCCCAAATGTTACGGTTTAATTGTGACTGTTCTTTTGACAGAATGTTAGGAGCTTTGAAAATATTTGGAGAAGCCGAACTGCAAGATATGATTGCTAAAGACGGTGGTGCAGAAGCTAAATGTGAATTTTGTGGCGAGGTATACCAAGCTAACAGCGATCAATTAGCCCAGCTAATTGCCGATTTACAAACTGAATCTTCTGTTTCACAGTAGACGTATAAAAAAATACTGATAAAAAGAAGGAAGTAATGGTATCTATGGAGATATAATGCTGTAAAAAAGCTTTTCCTATTTAAGGAAAATTGCTATAGTAACAGCTTACCGCTTCCTCAAGTCAAGAAACCCCTGTTAATATAATTTGGTGTGAGAGATGGCAGAACGGGATATTCCAGATGGCTGGTCATCAGCTAGAAGAACTCAGTCAGATGAAATGGCTCGATTATTCAATACGGAACAATCCGCTAATCATGAGTATGGTGTCCCGGCAACTGGTTCTAGCTCTAGATCGGTGTCAAGTAAAAACAAAAGCAATTCAAAAAAATCGACTTTAAAAAGTCATTCAAAAGAAATTTTACCGGCAAAGAATAGTTCTAGAAAATTGCCGCGCTTCCTTACAAGTTGGGTTTTATGGGCATTTTTGCTGGCCTTCGTACCTGGTACGATCGGATTTATGGCAATGGCGATTCTGTTTAAGTTGCCTACAGCGCCTAACTGCCCTTCTATTTTTTGGCCCTTAGCTAGTGCTTCTGTACGGATACACTGCGCTCAGGTAGCGGCTTCTAAAGAAACGGTCAAAGATCTACTTCAAGCCATTGATTTAGTCAAGAAATTGCCGCAAACCCATCCATTGCGTTCTGAGATTGACCGTAATATTGAAGATTGGTCCCGTAGTGTATTGGAGCTTGCCGACGACAGTTTCCAAGCAGGTAGATTAGAGGAAGCGATTGAAATTGCTCGCAAGCTACCTGATGATGTCTCTGCTTTTAAATTAGTAGAAGATCAGATTGATAGTTGGAAATTAACTTGGGCAAAAGGCGAGGATATTTACAAGGAAGCAGAAGATGAATTGCGCGAACAGCGTTGGCAATCTGCTTTTATGCGTTCGGCGAAGCTGCTACGTCTAAATAATAGATTTTGGGCTAGCACGAAGTACGAAGAGTTAAATAATGTGATTGTTGGTGCTAGAGAAGATGGCGAGAAGTTAGCAAAAGCTGAGGATTTATCTAAGAGTAAAAATGTAGATAAAATACTTCAAGGAATTAAGCTAGCGCAATCCATAGGAAAAAATAGCTACATTTATCAGAAAGCACAAGAAGCAATTCCAGATTTTGGACTTAGAATGCTGGAATTAGCAGAAAACAAATTAGAGCAAAGGGATGCAGACGAAGCTATATATATTGCTCAAAGAATTCCACCAATTTCTTCTATAGAACCGGAAACTACAGATTTTATTGCTTTAGCTGAAGCGCAGAGAAATGCTTGGACAGGAACAATTTCCGGTTTAGAAGCCGCAATTGCTTCCGCACAGCAAATTGATTCCAATCGACCAATTTATCTAAAAGCGCAAAAACTCATAGGTAGTTGGCAACTTGAAATAGAAGACGTGTCTCGTTTAGAAAGAGCGCGAACCCTTGCTTCTCAAGGTTCAATCGGCGATTTATCTGCCGCGATCGCCGAAGCAAAAATGATTCCCAAGAACAATCCCCGCGCAAAAGAAGCTAGAAAAGAAATTAACACTTGGGCTTCTCAAGTTCAGACAATTGAAGACAGACCATATTTAGAACGTGCTGAAGAACTCGCACTATATGGTGATACTTCTTCATTAAAAGCAGCGATCGCCGAAGCAAGTAGAATTCGTAGCGGACGTTCTTTGTATCGAGAAGCACGTAAAAAGATAGCCGGTTGGAGCAGAAAAGTTCAGCGAATCGAAGACCAGCCTTTATTAGACCAAGCTAGGTCGCTAGCAAACAGCGGTGATTTGAGAGCTGCAATTAGCACGGCTAAACAAATTAGTTCCGGGAGAGTACTGTCCCGACAAGCTCAAAGAGACATAAATGAATGGCAAGCTGAAGTCTCTGCTACAACCAATTGGAGGAAAGCCCGAGAAGTTGCATTACGTGGAACTCCAAATGCCTTGTCGCAAGCAATTAGGTTAGCTCGGCGCGTACCTAGAGGTACTGCATTACGTTCCGACGCTAGGATTGCAATGGATCAATGGAGTCAACAGTTATTAGATATTGCTCGCAATCAAAGTCAATCCGATATTATTCGGGCTATTGAAACAGCTAAGTTGGTTCCTAGAGGCACGCAAGCTTACAGTGCAGCACAACAGCAAATTGGTAACTGGCGCGATTATCTTAATCCCCCCGAACCAGAGCCTATACCAGAACCAGAACCAGAACCAGAACCACAAACAGTTGAGCCATCTGCTCCCCAACCTCTACCAATTACTGGTAATACTTTGTAAGCAGTGAGCAGTTATCAGTGAACAGTGATCAGTGAACAGTTAAGAACATTAGTTCTACAATTTAATTAAATTACAGATAATGCCTCCTTTTTTAGGAGGTTTTTTGTTATTTGTATGGCGTAATATCAATGCCGATTACACCGGAATGATTGAAAAAAACCGGCTCTAGGCGCAGAGGAAGAAGAGACTTTTACCCAATATAGTGAAACTCAATTCGGATGTTGGGTTTCGCTCTGCTCAACCCAACCTACGAGTAATTACTGTTCACTGTTCACTGTTCACTGTTAACTGCTCACTGTTCACTGTTCACTGTT
>CAYMZW010000470.1:0-5713 GCA_964395005.1 uncultured Rivularia sp. | reverse complement strand
TGAACAGTGAACAGTGAACAGTGAACAGTGAACAGTGAACAGTTATCAATTATCAGTAAAATTTTCTACCCCTTCTCCCTCCCTAACTCCCAACTCCTAACTCCTAACTTCTAACCATGTTCCCAATTAATCTTCCATCATTACTAATTCCTCGGGCTTCCGCACACAAGATAGAAACTGCTGAAGATGTGGGGGCTACTATGCACATTGAACCAGAAGATACACCCCGCGCTGGTGAAGCTGCACAAACTTGGTTTGCTTTAACTCGTAAGGGAGGTAAGATTATTCCTCTTAAAGATTGCGATTGTCAATTAGCTGTTTACAGCGAACCACGTACAGCAGAAGCACAACCTCTTGCTCAACCGAGTTTACAACCTGTATCAGCAGAACGCTATCAAGGTATTCCGGGAACAGAAATTACCTTCCCAAAACCCGGAGCTTATCAATTAGAGCTTTCCGGTAAACCTGCAAATGGTGATAGCTTCAAACCCTTTGAATTAAAGTTTGATGTTACCGTAGCTGCTGGAACTAACAAAGCTGCAACAACTCAACAAGAAACGCACACCGCACAAGAAGTACAAAATGTCAATCTAAATCAAACCGAAGAACAAGCTTTCCCCTTACCATTTTGGGCTATAGGCTTGGGAATTGTTGTGCTTATAGGTGGAATATTCGCCGTAGTGCGAAAAGGGAATAGGAAATAGGGAATAGGGAATAGGGAATAGGGAATAGGTAACTCCTAACTCCTAACTTATAACCCCTAACCGTACAGACGTAGCACTGCGCCCCGTCTCTACACAACTAACAACTAACAACTAACAACTAACTCCCTATCCCGTGTCGTTTCTGATGCCATTCCCAAGCGTGAGTCATGATATCTTTGATAGATGTATATTGTGGTTGCCAGCCTAGTATTTTTCGGGCTTTTTCGCCACTTCCGATCAGCGCTGGGGGATCTCCTGGACGGCGATCGCACTCGACTGCTTTAATATCTTTACCAGTAATATGTCTTGCTGCTTCGATTATTTCTTTGACGGAAAAACCGTTTCCGTTACCTAGATTAAAGAAGGTGCTATCGCCTCCTTTGAGCAGATATTCTAAGCCTAATACGTGAGCGTCTGCTAAGTCGCTTACGTGGATGTAGTCACGAACGCAAGTACCGTCGTCTGTGGGATAATCAGTACCGAAAATCGAAATTGACTCGCGTTTTCCTAAAGCTGTTTGCAATACTAAAGGAATTAAATGAGTTTCGGGGTTGTGATCTTCTCCCAAGTTACCTTGTGGATCTGCTCCTGCTGCATTAAAGTATCGAAAACGTACCGATTTAAAATCGTATGCTTCGCTAAAATCTGACAGTATCCGCTCCACCATTAATTTGGTTGCACCGTAGGGATTGATCGGATTCTGGGGATGTGATTCCGGTATAGGTACTATTTCTGGAACTCCGTATGTTGCACAAGTTGAAGAAAATACAAATTTCTTAACGGATGCAGCCAGCATTGCTTCTAATAGGGTTATTGTACCGATTACATTATTACGATAGTATTTTGCTGGGTTAGAAACTGATTCTCCTACATAAGCGTAGGCAGAAAAATGCATTACTGCTGCGATGTTACGTGATTTAAATAATTTATCTAATAAATCGCGATCGCCAGTATCTCCTTCGATAAGTTCGACTTGAAGAACTTTTTCTACTAAGTCACGATGTCCGTAAACTAAATTATCGAGTATCAAGACTTCATAACCAGCTTGTTTCAAAGCTAATACGGTGTGCGAGCCAATATATCCGGCTCCTCCAGTAACTAAAATAGTAAATTGTTCGGAAGGCATAAATTTTCCCTTGAATTTGACAATTACATCATTAATTTAATTTACTTAAGCGAGATTACTTATTGTTTAGATTACAAATACTAAACAATATTGATAAAAATTGCACTAAAATCACTACGAAGGTAGTTTTGGTGTGTAGGGTATGAGGTATTTGAAGTTAAGCAACGGTAGTTTTACCATTTAACAGTAGAATAAACCAAACCCTGAGCCATATAGGATTGAGAGTACAGAAACATTTGAGAGTAAATTTATGTTTGAACTGCTAAGCCGAGTACTTTTATGGCTACTTATAGGTACTATTGTATTTAGCCTATTTCAGAAATTCTACCCAAGCGGAAATTTTGTCGGACGGTTTGTAGTAGTAATTTTTCTGGTTGTCTTATTATTGTCATTTGTTAATCCCAGCGAACCAGCGATTGCTCAGTTATGGAGTGTAGTGTCGTTTCCTCTGAAACCTTTAGGAGCAGCAATTTTACTGATGACTTTTGCCGCTCAGAGAATTAAAGGAGGAGCAATAGACAAGCCGGGAGGATTTTTAGTTGGTTGGGCACTGACAATTTTACTGTTAGCAAGTACACCAGCGTTTACTTATTTCTTGCTTCAATCACCTGCAAATGAAGAGTTAGCTTCTCCCAGACAGGGCTTGCAGTTAGTCGATTTTGTACCATCAGCAACAGCTTTGCAACGAACCACAAGAGTTTGGGAAAGTTACTTAAATCAAGTTAACCAATTCTTACGTCCTCGATAGAAATATCCCCATAGCGTATAGCAAAAAACAAACTAGGGTATAGTTATTGTACATAATGCACCCTAGTTTTTGCTTGTCAGTTATCAGTTATCAGTTATCAATTATCAATTATCAGTTACCAGTTATAGGTTGGGTTGAACAAAGAGAAACCCAACACCCGTGTTAGTTGTGCGCTAACGCTTAACCCAATTTACAACTTGTTCGTTTTCTCGATGAACTTTGGGAGAGGTGATGTATAACGTCTCTACAAGCCGTTAGAACAAATGAAACGCACTATTAGAATCAGCCCAACCATTATTCGCAATAAACGAGTAAAAATTATTCATTGATAATTGTTCATTGATAACTGATAATTGATATTTGGTAACTAATTGCTCGAATGTCAAAATCACGACGCTTTGTCAAACTTCTAGCTTATCTACGCCCCCATTGGCGAGCCACTGTTTTAGGTATTATGGCTTTATTTGTTGTTAATGGGTTGGGGGCTTATATACCTTTATTAATCCGAGATTGCGTTAAGAAACTTTCGGAAAACTTCGATTATGGACAAATAATCCGCTACGTCATAATTATTGTTTCGCTCAGCTCTTCAATGTGGCTGATCAGAATGGCTTCTCGGATCTGGATCTTTGGTGTGGGAAGACAGGTAGAATTTGACCTGAAACAGCAGATTTTTGAACATTTGTTGAAGTTGGAGCCTTCTTATTTTGCTACTAATACAGCTGGAGATTTAATTAGTCGGGCTACAAGTGACGTTGACAATATTCGGCGGTTATTAGGGTTTGTAGTGTTGAGCTTTGTAAATACTATATTTGCTTATGCATTGACTTTACCGATAATGTTTTCTCTCAATCTGGAACTAGCTGGATTAGCATTGATACCCTATCCGATCATGTTCTTTATGGTATTGCTATTTAGCGAACGTCTCCGCAATCAGCAAACTTTAGTACAGGAAAATCTTTCGGATATTAGTAACCTGATTCAAGAAGATATTAGCGGTATTTCCTTAATAAAAATTTATGCTCAAGAAAATAACGAACGTCGCGCTTTTGCTAAACAAAATCACAAGTTATTAAAGGCTAATTTAAAATTAGCACAAACTCGAAATACTTTGTTTCCCTTAATTGGCGGATTGGCTAATATCAGTACTTTGATCATTATCTGGATAGGAGCAGGTAGAATTGGTTCTAGTCTAGAAGTGGAAGATTTCGTCGCTTTATTGCTATACATTGAGCGCCTAATATTTCCTACAGCTTTACTGGGATTTACTATTACTGCTTATCAACGTGGTGAAGTTAGCGTTGATAGGGTTGAATCAATTTTTAGCGTCGAACCAAAAATAAAAGATGACAGCAGTGCAATTCAACTCTCACGGGAAACAATCAAAGGACAATTAACCGCCAAAAACCTCACATTTACTTATCCAGGAGCCGAAACTCCCGCTTTAGATAATGTTAATTTTAATATTACACCAGGAGAAACAATCGCCATAGTAGGCGCTATCGGTAGTGGTAAATCAACTTTAGCAAACTCTTTACCGCGTTTATTAGATGTTGATAAAGGTGAATTATTTTTAGATGGAACAGATATTACTGAAATTTCTTTAACAGACTTACGGGATGCGATCGCCTACGTACCTCAAGACAGCTTTCTGTTTAGTACTACAATTCAAAATAATATCCGTTATGGCGATCCTTTAGCAGAACAGCAAGAAGTAGAAACAGCCGCCGATTTATCGCAAATTAGCTCGGAAATAGCAAATTTTCCCCAAAAATATAATACTTTAGTCGGCGAACGCGGAATCACACTTTCAGGCGGTCAAAGACAGCGTACAGCTTTAGCTAGAGCAATGTTGGTAGATGCGCCAGTACTAATTTTAGATGATGCACTTTCAAGCGTAGATAATCAAACCGCGACACAAATTTTAAAAAATCTTTCTAGCGGTACCAAACGCAAAACAGTTGTTTTCATTACCCATCAATTATCTGCTGCTGCTGCCGCCGACCGAATTCTTGTCATGGAAAAAGGTAAAATCGTTCAAACTGGTACTCAAATAGAACTTTTACAACAACCCGGACTTTACAGGGATTTATGGAGTCAGCATCAGGTAGAAGAGTTGTTGCATTGAGGGTTAGTTGTTAGTTGATAGTTGTTAGTTGTTAGTTGTTAGTGGTTAGTTGTTAGTTGTTAGTTGTTAGTTGTTAGTTGTTAGTTGTTAGTTGTTAGTGGTTAGTGGTTATAGCGTTTGCCAGTTTCGGCAAGGTATACGTCAAAACCTCAAAACCTCACCCCCAACCCCTCTCCTGGCGGAAGGAGAGGGGAGATAAAGCACAGCTTTATCGGGGGTGAGGTAATCGCTGTAGTGGTTAATGGTTAGTGGTTAGTTGTTAGTGGATTCTTATCAAATAAGCATAAAAATGTTGGGTTACGACGCTCAAAGAAATTATTTGTTGATAATTAAATATTTCGTGCGTCTAACCCAACCTACTTACTGTTCACTGTTAACTGTTAACTGTTAACTGACTTAAAACGCTCCTATACGGGCAAAAATTACATAAATTGTTTTAATAATCAACGATAAATCGTAATATTGATTCCATTTAGCTTGATACTGTAAGTCTAGCTCGAATACTTGCTCGAAATCTTTAATATGCGAACGTCCGTTTACTTGCCATTCTCCTGTCAAACCGGGTTTGACGTGCAAGCGTTGCCAGTGATGTTCGGAGTAACGGCTTACTTCATCACCCGTGGGGGGACGAGTTCCTACTAAACTCATTTCACCTACAAAAACGTTCCAAAACTGAGGAAGTTCGTCTAAACTCGTGCTTCTGAGAAAACGCCCTACCTTTGTAACCCGAAAATCATTCTTACTTTTAAAAAAGTGTCCGCTAGCTTCATTTTGTACCTTCGATTTTAATTGTTCCGCATCCGAAACCATTGAACGAAACTTACGAATGCGAAATGTACGTCCGTAAAGTCCATACCTTTCCTGAGCAAAGAAAATCGGGCCTGGACTATCTATTTTGATGGCGATCGCGATTGGCAAAAATACAATCGCTAAAATCACAAAACCCACCATACTTCCTAAAATATCTAGAAAACGCTTGAATCTAGAACTTACTGAAGGATGAGGGG
>CAYMZW010000469.1:0-5721 GCA_964395005.1 uncultured Rivularia sp. | reverse complement strand
CGGTATTCCCAGCGACAAACTGCTTGCATTCGAGATATTGTGGACACCCCAAGCAAATGGTGATACCTTAACCAGCGATGATTTATTAGCCGAGTACCCTGACTTGAAATTAGTTTAAATGGGAATTGGGGATTGGGCATTGGGCATTGGGAATAGCAAGTAGCGAGTTAGTAATTACCAATTACCAATTTGCTTCCTCTTTCCCTTTCCCACGCTTCTGACTAACGGGAATCATAATAACGAATTCCGTACCTTCCCCTGGAGTGGAAAAACAGTTCAATTCTCCGTGATGTTTATCGACAACAACCTGATAGCTTACTGCTAAGCCTAAACCAGTCCCTTTTCCGACTGGTTTTGTTGTAAAAAAGGGGTTGAAAATCTGTTTGCGTATTTTTTCTGTCATACCTAAACCATTATCGGCTATACATATAGCTATCCGTTGGGAATTCAAGAGTTTTGTGGAAATGCTAATTTGAGGAACTAAAAATGGGCTATCATTGGTTTTTTCTATTTTTTCTTCTAATACATCAATTGCATTAAAAAGTAAATTCAAAAATACCTGATTTAGTTGCCCTGCATAGCATTCAACCAACGGTAATTTATCGTAATTTTTGACAACTGTGATTTCGCAACGTTCTGGATTAGCTTTCAAGCGACTTTGGATAATCATTAAAGTGCTTTCTATGCTTTCGTGGATATCAACTTTCTTGTAATCTGCCTCACCCAAACGCGAGAAAGTACGCAGCGATTTGACAATTTCCCGAATGCGTTCGGAACCTGTTTGCATGGAAGAAAGAATATTTGGTAAATCTTCTTTGATAAATTCCAATTCGACGTTTTCTATTTCCTCTGCAATTACTTCTGTCGGATTTGGATATTCTGTTTGATAAAGTTCTACTAAATTAAGTAAATCCTGAAGATAATTTTTAGTATATTCGAGATTGCCATGAATAAAATTAGCTGGATTATTGATTTCGTGAGCGATACCCCCCACTAGTTGTCCCAAGCTGGACATTTTTTCTTTTTGTATTAGTTGAGCTTGAGTGTATTGCAGTTCTTTGAGAGTAGTTGCTAATTTTTCAGTTCTTTGTTCAACTTTTTTCTCTAAAGTCAGATTGTAAAGCTCTAGTTCTTCTTGAGATTTAGATTGTTCTTTTAATAAATTTTGCACTCGTGTAATTAATTGATTGAAAGAATTAGCTAATACAGCAATTTCATCATCTGTAGTTATAGGTGCTTGCAAATCAAAATTAGATGTTTGAGTCGTTTCTTCAGCAATATCTGTTAAATCTTTAATAGGACGAGCAATTGTTTTAGTCGTATAATAGGCTGAAAAAATTGCCAATACAATAGATATTATATTTGTGCCAAAAACTATCAAGCGACGGGTTCTTTGAGCTTGTACCAAAGCCTTATCCGCTTCTTCATCACCTTCTTCAGCAGCTTCCGCCAGTTCGCTTAATTCATCTGAAATACCATCAAATTTTAAAGCTAAAGAACTATTACTAAAATCTAATAATAATTTTTGAGCATTTTGGATTTTTTCCGTTGATTTTAGAGTCGGTATATCGATTTGATTAATCAATTTATCAACTTTTTCAAAGTAAGCTTCTGGAACACCATTATAAGTTTTCAATAAACTGGAGATTGTCTCAGAATGTTCGGGATGTTGTGCAAAGATTTCTTTACTAAAAGACTTAAGTTCATCCCAACTTTCTTTAGCATCCGATTGGTGTTTGAGAAAATGACTATATTCTTCTTCCAAGTCTTTCGGTTTTTTTAATAACGGAATAAACTGCTGTTGATGGGTACGAGCTTGCAAAATAGCAGATTTCAATTCGTTAAATAATTCTACTTCTTCGTCAACAAATCGCTCTGCTTTAATAGCTTGATATTGGTAATAATCACCGATTAATGTTCCGGTTAAAGTACCCAATACACCAACACCAATAGCAATTACGTAACCAAAACCGATTTTTTGCCCAACACTCAAACGACGAAACAAAGGAATATGAGGAGATATACTTTTAAATGAAACATTAGAAGCAATAGTTGAATTGTATTCATTCCCCGATAATTTGCTCATAAATCTTTATATATAAAATCTATACATAAGCACTGATTTTATTTTTCCCATACTTAACCAAAAAACTATAAATAAGATGAAGAAATAGGGAGACGGGGAGAGAGAGCTATCAGTTAACAGTTATATATAGTTGTATATATAACTCTTAACTCTTAACTGCTAACTGCTCGCGGCTCGCAAACTACCCGAAAACCGCACACCCTTAACCCTCCTTCAGTTTCATTCCAACTGCGACTAGCGCTACGACAACTTTCCGGGCTGAAACTCCACGAGCCTCCGCGAAGTACCCGACGATGTAAATCTCCACCAGAATGCCAAACTGTTCCGTCAGTAGGTGCTTTATCATAATTTTTATGCCAGGGATCGGCGCACCATTCCCATACTTGTCCGTGCATATCGTATAATCCAAAGTCGTTAGCTAAACCCGTGTAACCTACAGGTTTTGGCTGTTTGTAGTATTTTCTGATTGCTTCTATCGGATGATATTTATCGATTTTGCAGTTGATTAATTCGAGATTAACGCCTTTACCGAAATTAAAAGGGGTGCTAGTACCAGAGCGACAAGCATATTCCCATTCTGCTTCGCTGGGTAAACGATATTCTCTTCCGGTTTTTTCTCGCAATCTGGCGCAAAATTCCTGTGCTTCATACCAAGATATGTTTTCAACGGGTAAAATCGCACCTTTAAATTTTGATGGGTTAGGATTGATCGAACGATTTATTTGTGGTAATGATGCGACAGCTTTCCATTGAGCTTGAGTCACCGGGTATTTACCCATAAAAAAAGGTTTCAAGGTGACTATATGTTGCGGGCGTTCATCTGTATCTCCTTCATTTCTGGGAGAACCCATGATAAAGCTACCGCCAGGAATTAATACCATTTCTAAACTTATTTCACCGCTTAATTCCTGTAAAAATAAGTTTGCTTTTCTACGCCAGCGTTTAATTAAATTACCTTTTTCATCTACTTTCACCACATTAAATTCAAAAGTGTTCAAACTAGGTAATGTTGGTTGTGGTGGTTGTGAAACTGCTTGGGGAATTGTTAAAATTTTAGATTCTTTATTAGATGGTAATGGCGATTTTGATTTTTCAGGTTCTAATTTTTCAGGTTCTAATTTATCTTCTAAATCTTTAAGTACTTCTGCTGCCGATTGATATCGATCTTTAACTAAATGTTGCAGCAATTTATCTAAGATACTTCCTAATTGCTCGCTAATACTAATACCTTTTTCTTGTAGAATACCTCGCCACAACCATTTACCATTTATCGCATCATAAATACGATCTTCAAATTGCCCGCTATCATCTGGAAAAGGTAAACATTTAGTTAAAAGCCTTACGCAAGTTACCCCCAAAGCATATAAATCGCTGGCGGGAAACACAAATCCAGCCATTTGCTCGGCAGGTGCGTAACCAATGGTGTAAATTACTGTAGCTTGTCTAGCTAAACTTGTTTGCGTAACTTGTTTTGCTCCACCGAAGTCAATTAATACCAGTTTTCCGTCACTTTTGCGACGAATAATGTTTTCCGGTTTAATATCGCGGTGAATTACTTTTTTATTGTGAATAAAATCTAAAACAGGCAATAAATCTGTCAGAATTCCTTTAATTTTCTTTTCATCGAAAGCAGAATCATAAACTTCATCTAAAAGAGTTTGTCCTTCAATAAGTTCCTGCACCAAATACAAACTCGAACCTTGTTCAAAGAAAGCCAATAATCTGGGAATTTGCCAGTGATTTTCTCCTAAATCGTACAAACGGAATGCTTCTTCTCGGAATAACTGAGCCGCTTTAGCTCGTGCCAAAGTTCCTTGCACTTGAGGAAAAAACTGTTTAATAACGCAAGGTGCATCCAATCTATCTGCATCAACAGCAGCATAAGTTTTACTAAAACCACCATTCCCCAACAACTTTAATACGCGATAACGGTTCCTCAAAAACTTACCAAAATTGCTTCCTCCGCAACTGATACAGTGTTTGCTGCCTTCTACATTAAAGGGATTTGAGCAATTAGGAACTTGGCAAATTAACACGATAGATGATTGGGGAGTAGGGAATAGGGAATAGGGAGTAGAGAATAGGATTTTTATTAATGTTTTCAAGCGCAGATTAGCTCAACAAAAATTTATTAAGCAACTCTAGAATTCAACTGGATATGAAAAAGTAAATGGAAGTCTTATATTTATTAATTATTTTCTTGCAGAAGTAAGCACCTTAATCTATGCTGAGCGAGCGATTAAAGACAAATATTCTACAAGATTAAAAGATTTACGCTTTACTATTTACCAAATTTATCACTTTTTAATATTGATATTTGTATCAAATTTAGCCAGCATTTGCATGGCAAGAATTTAAACTCTTTATTTAGAGCAGTTGGAAAATCTTGGTGAAGCTTTGTTGGATTTTGCGACGGTAGATGATTTACTAAACTGGCTGCAAACAAATAAAACAGCGTAGATAATTTTCTCAACGACAAATAATTTTATTAGTGCGGTATAGCTAGACTTACCGCATTAACAATTAAATCTTTAACTTTTACTGCCTCTCCGATTTAACCATCCTGTAAAAATAGCCAAACCAAACATACCTAACATAGCAAGCACAAGCATCCATCTTGCTTGATTGAATACACCCGCACCCAAAGCAACAATCGGAGGTGTGGAAACTACTATACCTAAAATCAAAGCCGGGATAAATTTATGCCAAGGCATTTCCGTAAGTCCGACAGCGTAGCAGACAAAATCAAATAACCCAGTCATCAAAAATCCAGCTACTAAAAAGATATTATCTTCAAGATGTTTTGATGCAAGATTATCAACTTTATCTATAAATCTTTCTCCGACAAACCTTTGAACAATTTTACGTCCAAAACGTTTAGCAATATAAAAATTTAAACAGCAAGCAGCAAAATCGGCGATGAAAATTACAATAATTCCTTTCCAAAAGCCGAACAAAGTACCTGATAAAACAGAATAAGCCGTACTAGGAATTGCCGGAATCACAACGCTTACAGTTCGCAATAATAATAAAGCAATCGGTGCCCAAATTCCTAATTTATCAACATTGGCGCGAATTTGTTCGATACCAACTTGATTCACAAACGCTATGGCTGCAACTAGAGCAATACCAACACAAACAAATCCTAAAATTTCAACCCATTTTTTGCGTCGGGGTGGAGATTTCGGTTTATTTTGCTTGGTTTGAGGAGCTTCGGTATCGGGTGGATAATAAAGTTCATCTTTGAGAATCCAGCCAGTTTCTTGTTGAAGATAAGCATGGGTACTTATTCCCCGCTCTTTAGCTGAAGCTGCAACGGCTTTATAATCAAGCCCTAACAAGTCGCAAAGTTCGCGTTGACTGATTCCGTTTCGCTCCTGCATGGATTGAAGATAGAATTTGCATTACATTACTATTATCATAATTGGTAATTGGTAGTTGGTAATTGGTAACTCATAACCACTAACAACTCCTAACTCCTAACTAATTACGATTTTTAGCCGAAGCGTGAGCGCGAATTGATTCTGCGACAAAAGCAACAATTGCAGATACTATTATCAAAATTACACTTAAAGCATTGATATCTGGTTTTACACCCGTTCTAATGCGGCTAAAAATTTCCATCGGTAAAGTAT
>CAYMZW010000468.1:0-5730 GCA_964395005.1 uncultured Rivularia sp. | reverse complement strand
AGTCCGCGAACTTCTTAGCGACTACGATTTCCCCGGTGACGATATTCCTGTAATTGCTGGTTCTGGTTTGAAAGCGTTGGAAACAATGATTGCTAACCCCACCATGAAGAAAGGTGAAGACGAGTGGGTAGATAAAATCTACGATTTGATGGATCAAGTAGATGCTTACATTCCTACTCCCGAACGTGCTGTTGATAAGCCTTTCTTGATGGCTGTGGAAGACGTATTCTCCATTACAGGTCGTGGTACTGTAGCAACTGGTAGAATCGAGCGTGGAAAAGTTAAAGTTGGCGACCAAGTTGAATTGGTTGGTATCAGAGATACTCGCCCCACCACCGTAACTGGTATCGAGATGTTCAAGAAGAGTCTCGATGAAGGTATGGCTGGAGACAACGCCGGAATCCTACTACGTGGTATGCAGAAAGATGATATCGAGCGCGGCATGGTAATTGCTAAGCCCGGTAGCATTACTCCTCATACCGAATTTGAAGGTGAAGTATACGTTTTAACTGAGAAAGAAGGCGGTCGTAAAACCCCATTCTTTTCTGGTTATCGCCCTCAATTCTACGTGCGTACTACCGATGTGACTGGTACAATTAAGTCCTTCACCGCTGATGATGGTAGTGCTGCGGAAATGGTAATGCCTGGGGACCGCATCAAGATGAATGTAGAACTCATCAACGCGATCGCGATCGAGCAGGGAATGCGCTTCGCAATTCGTGAAGGTGGGCGTACAATTGGTGCTGGCGTAGTTTCTAAAATCGTCAAGTAACTCCGCATCGGCTTTAACTAGAATACGAGCAGAGATGGTATAATACCTCTCTGCTTTTTAACTGTTTTTGCTTGGAAAAAGATTTTGGTTTTGATTTGATTAATTGAAAAATGAATCGAAAAAATAATCAAAAGTAAAAAGTTCCAACATCCTTTATATAAATAATCAGAACCAGGAAAACTGAACAAATGGCTACTTTACAGCAGCAGAAAATTAGAATCCGTTTGAAAGCTTTCGATCGTCGTTTGCTCGATACATCTTGCGAGAAAATAGTCGATACTGCTAACCGTACCAACGCTACAGCAATCGGTCCAATTCCTTTACCTACAAAACGCCGTATTTATTGCGTGCTTCGTTCACCTCACGTAGATAAAGATTCACGAGAACACTTTGAAACCCGTACCCACCGACGCATTATCGATATCTATCAACCTTCCTCTAAAACCATTGATGCTTTGATGAAACTCGATTTACCATCTGGTGTGGACATTGAAGTCAAACTGTAATTATTAATTGAGGATTAATTGTAATTTTGAGAAATAATTAATCCGAAAACAACAAATATTAATTGTTGTTTAAAGATAACACTAGAGTGCTAATAGATACTTTTATCCCCTTAGACAAATTTCTAAGGGCTTTTTATTCGCTGCAAAACGACTTTAAGATAAAATGTAAGAATATATGGGTTTTTTTAATATAGAACTTAATAGCAAGCTAAATTTTTCGGAGCGATCGCATTTACTGCCCACAGCTAAAAGTTGGCTTTCTATGAGGAAGCAATACCAGCATTTTGAGGAGTTCCACTATTGCTTTTAATGTCATAATTATATTAATGACTGCCTAAGTCCCCGCAAAAAATACTTTTATAAGTAGTACAAGTAGTAGTACAGCTATATATCACATTAAATATGACATCCTCTTCTAGAATTGCTGTTCGCGAAATACCTCTGTTCCCTTTACCGGATGTGGTTCTGTTTCCGACGAGGCCGTTACCACTACATATTTTTGAATTTCGCTACCGAATCATGATGAACACGATTTTAGATAGCGATCGCAGGTTCGGGGTATTAATGGTCGATCAAGCAAAGGGCACTGTTGCCAATGTTGGCTGTTGTGCCGAAATTATTCATCATCAACGTTTGAAAGATGACCGAATGAAAATGCTCACATTGGGACAGCAAAGGTTTCGGGTGTTGGAATACGTTCGTGAAAAGCCTTATTTTGTTGGCTTAGTTGAGTGGATTGATGATGAAGAGCCGACAAAAGATTTACGACATGAAGCATCTGAAGTAGAACAGTTACTGCGTGACGTTGTGCGCTTAAGTGCCAAATTGACCGAACAAAATATTGAACTACCCCAGGATTTACCAGCCCTACCTAAAGAATTATCTTATTGGGTCGCAAGCAACCTTTACCGTGTAGCTCCAGAGCAACAATCATTATTAGAAATGCAAGATACAGCCGCTCGTTTAGAACGAGAAACAGAAATTTTAACTTCAACTCGCAATCATTTAGCCGCTCGTACTGTTCTAAAAGACACATTAAATCAAAACTCTTGATAAATAGGGATTAGGGAGTAGGGAATAGTTTAAAAAAGTAAAAAATTAATTTTAGCAGTAAAGCATTCTTTTCCCTATAAAGTTTGCTTGAAATTGCTTTTTTAATAAAAAATGATAATAGGAAATGATTAAGAGCAATAGTTGTTTTATAGGCGAAAAATTTAGCAGGCTTTTATTAAAAAAAATACTTATTTAAATTGAGAAATTAATCAAATAATCCCAACTAAAAATACTTACTATTCCCTATTCCCTATTCCCTATTCCCTTTAATTCTTACAATGATTCAGTGGGTAAAATATTGTAGCTACCAAAAATTTTCAGAATTTCCGTATAATTGGATAATTCAGCCAAAGCAGACTGCATTTTTGTAGAGTCAACGTCTGCTTCTAAATCCATAAAAAACAAATATTCTCCTAAAGAACGTTTAGTTGGACGCGATTCAATCTTGCTTAGATTAATATTTCTATCGGCAAAAACTTGTAATGGTTTTACTAATACGCCAGGTAAATTTGCCGGTACGCTAAACGCTAATGAAGTAATTATTGCAGTATTTGTTAACATTTGGTGATTAGGACTATTATCCGGCTGACTAACTACCCAAAAACGAGTACAGTTTTCAGGATAATCATTAATACCGTTTTCAAGTACTGGTAAGTCATATAGTTGCGCGGCTCTAAGCGATGAAATTGCTGCTGCTGCTTTATCGCTTTTTAATTTTTGCAAAGCTTCTGTTGTGGAATTAGTCGGAACTAACTGTACTTTTGGAAGAGACTTCTCCAACCATTTTTGACATTGAGCTAATGCTTGCGGATGAGAATAAACGGTTTTAATACTATCTAAGTTTTGAGAACAAGAAATCAATGCGTGAGTAATAGGTACAACTAAAGCTAACTGAATTTGCAAATTATCTAGTTGCCATAATGTATCTAAAGTAACAGTAACTCCACCTTGAATTGAATTTTCTACAGGTACTACCGCTAAATCTGCTTGCCCTTTAGCTACAGAATAAAGTGTTTGAAAAATACTTGGATAAGGAGATAATGAACATTCCGTTTTAGTGTTTTTTTTCAACCAACTAACATAGCGTAACGCAGCTTGTTCTGCATAAGTACCGGCAGGTCCTAAATGTGCAATAGATATCATAAATTTACGAAACCTTTAATAATGAAGATAGCATTCGAGAATACTCTTATTTTTACCTAAAATAGATATTATAAAGTAACAATAATTTTTATAATTAAGATGGGTATGGTTTTGTACAATACAAACAACTATATTTTCTTTCAAAAATACAATTTCGACAAATTGTTGTCGTTTAACTATGGCTACTAAATTTAAAGCCTGTCAAACTGTAGAAATTCCCGTTCCATATCAGCCTATTCCAATCAAGCATTATTTACGACAACCTCAACGTTTAGTTAACGCTTTAGCTGATTCAAGCCGGATTGAACAGTTAAGTACAGAAGTTTTTCGTTTAAAAATGCGACCGTTAACTTTTATGTCGCTGAGTATACAACCTATTGTAGATATGAGAGTATGGGCTGCTTCTGATGGAGCAATTTGTTTAGAATCAGTCCGTAGTGAAATTCGTGGAATAAAATACATTAACGAACGTTTTCAGCTTGATTTAAAAGGTAATTTATCAAGTTACGAAAATGGTAATACTCGCCTCAAAGGTATAGCAAATCTGGAAGTACAAGTGGAATTACCACCACCTTTTTCTTTTACTCCTAAATCAATTTTAGAAACTACTGGTAATGGCTTGCTCAAAAGTGTATTGCTAACAATAAAGCAAAGATTGCTACGACAATTGTTGGTTGATTATCAACGTTGGGTTGAATTGCAAACTGAAGACAGCAGCTTCGATTCGGATAGTAATAATTTTAAGGTTTTCAAACCTGAATAAAAACTGTTAAAAGAAAAGCCATTAGGGATTAGGGAACGTTAAATTTAATTTTGCACAAGTACTTATTCTTTTTCTTTTTCTTCAATTTGACAAGGACGAAAAGATGTACGGTGCAAACGCGAAATACCGTGATTATGTATTGCTAATAAATGCTTTTTACTACCATAACCCTTGTTTCGTTCTAAGTCGTACATTGAGTACTTATTAGCAAGACGAATTATTAGTTGATCGCGCCAAACCTTGGCAACGATAGATGCGGCAGCTATCGTAAGCGAAAGCGAATCCCCTTTAACTATTGTTTCTTGTGGTAACGAAAGGTTTTTTATTCGCTGATTCCCATCAATTAAACAAAGTGTGGGCTGTACATTTAATTTCAGCACAGCCCGCTTCATTGCTAAAAGTGATGCTTGCAAAATATTTAAAGAGTCTATTTCAGCCGTAGTTGCGAAACCGATTTTCCAGTCTATTGCAATATCAATAATTAGATCCGCTAACTGAGTTCTTCTTGAAGCAGATAGCTTTTTACTGTCTTTAATTTTGGTTGTGAGGAGTTGGGGCAAACTATTACTCAAAGGTAGGATTACTGCTGCTGCTACCACAGGACCAAATAAAGCGCCTCTCCCCACTTCATCTACACCTGCAATTAACCCGCTTGTTGTATTGCAATACGTAGTAAATTCTAACCAATTTTGTTCGAGGGGGAGTTTTGGCGCGTCCATTACAGTGATAGGTTGCCCGGTTTTTACCATAAAAGAGTTATGTTACCTAGCTAGATGGTGCTTCTGAGGAACTACGGGTTCGACGGCGACGGCGACGTCTATCTGTTGTAGTGGTTTCTGTTTCGGTATTATTTATGCTTTGACTCGATTCTACTGGTTCTACTTGCTGTATTTGCTGTGGTTGTTCTAATTCTTCTACTTCTGCTTCAACTAAATCGGAATTCTCCTCTTCGAGTGTGACTTCATTATTTGGATTACTTATTTTTACCTTCTTCGGAGTCGGAGTCAGGGAATATGATTCAGATTCAGATTCTGAGATGCTATCTTCATCTTCATCTTCATCTTCATCTTCACCAGGTGGAACTACATTAATAATTACAGATTTTTCGTTTTTAAAATCTCTCTCTAATTTCTTTAAAGGTGTAACACCCATTAAAGCGTAAACATCTTGTTCCTCTGAAGTCATTTCTACCGAAACAATTTCTGGTGGTTCGAGTACTCCTTTAACCGATTCGACTCTAGTTCTACTAGTACGTTCGGTCGTCGTCGTGGTCGGTCTTTCGCTCCAACCTTTATTCAATCCTAATGGTTCGGATCTTCTTAGTTCTGGTTCTGCATCTGCATCTGCATCTAAGTCATCATTGGCTAATGTCAAAGGACTTCCATTAATCGTTGGTTCATCTTTACCATTTTCTGTATTAATGCGGCGACGACGACGGCGTTTATTAGGATCGCCTAATTCTTGATAGCTTGGATGATTGATTAAGTTTAAGT
>CAYMZW010000467.1:0-5746 GCA_964395005.1 uncultured Rivularia sp. | reverse complement strand
TAATCTAATTTAGAGGTGCGTTGGAGGCGATAAGTAATTTTGTTTATATCATTCAGATATTTTCGGAGTTGATATCAATAATAGTTTGCAAGAGAATTTAGAGGTGCGTTGCGCTGTCGCGACAACACACCCTACGATTAAAAAAATATCTAATATTTTCGACAAATACTGATGTATTCTCCAAATGAATGTTATGAGATACATTCTTGATAATATTTAATTCGCACAACTCATTCACCTGAGCCATTTTGGTATTTATATCAATAAATTTGAGATCGTTTTCTCCTACTAGTAAAAATAAAGGAACTTTATTCTCAGCTAATTTTTCCCACAAAGATGGTTGAACTCCCGTACCCATTAATCGTAGCGATTTAGCTAATTCTAAGGGATTATTTTGTAAACGATTTTCTATCATCTGCTCAAATTGTGGATGATTTTTTATATTGCCAAAAATCTCTTGACTGTACCAATTATCTAAAAATTTTCTGAAATTACCTTTATCAATACTTCTTGATAATTTTCTAGCTATTTGCTCGTCTCGCTTGATTCTTTCTAATTTTTCTTCTTGGATTGATAAACCCGGAGTTGCAGATTCTAAAATAACTCGATTGAAATATTGAGGAAAATTTAGTGTTAAATATAAAGCTAATCTTCCACCCATTGAATACCCAACTAAAAAACACCGATCGATTTTTAATTTATCTAATAAGGTAATTAATCCATCGGCAGTTTTTACCATTGTATAGCAATCATCATTTAAAACTTGGGTTTTTCCATGTCCGGGAAGATCGATATTTAAACAATGAAAATCATCAGCTAATAAAGATATAGCTTCGTTAAATTCATCGCTATTACCCATAAATCCGTGCAAAAAAAGAATCAGTGGTTTATCAGAATTACCACTGAAAAAATAATGAAACCTATATTCTTCTAAATTCATTAAAATTTATCTTAACTATTAAAAATATACACCCTTAGAATGACTTTCACTCATTAATAAGAAACTAACTATTTAAGGCAGAAACCTATCCAAAGCCGCTTTTAATTCTTCCATTTCAGCATCAATATTGCCATTTTTTGCCGCTCTGGCAACGCACTCAGTTAGATGTTCGTCTAAAACAATCCGGGCAACCTTATCAATTGCACCTCTAACAGCAGCAATTTGCAACAATACATCGGGACAAGGCGTGTTTTGCTGCACCATAGATTTAATTCCCCTAACATGTCCCTCTATACGCGATAACCGATTAACGATTTTTCGCAAAGACTCTTCGCTATGAACGTGATCGTGAGTTGAGTGCGAATGGTTATGATTATGTTCTTTAATTGTATTATCTTTACTGTCACTCAGTATTGGTTCGTTTTGTTTTGAAGTTCCATTCATGTGCTATTAGGGGGGTTGAGGCAGTACTTACAATCCTAGCGCAAACGGCAAACAAGTCACATCGGGGATGAAGGCAATCCCTAGATTACCTTAAACAAAAGCAAATTAGCTTTCTATAAAGAGAAAACGCAAACTAAATTTTTGCTAATATCATTAATAAATTGAAGCGGAGGTAAGCTTCGTTTAATGCTCTATAGCTAAGTATTAGGGCTTAAAACGAAACTGAAATAATTCGGCGATCGCAACTCGAAAATGTATCGCTTCTGAAAACAACCTGCTTTCAATAGTTTTAAGACAATTGTCAACAATAACTAACAATCAGACTGAAAACGGTCCTGGTAATGAAATTTACACATTTTTCTAATTCGATAAAACAACTAAGTACGCATTTATTAGCAATCATTATCGGGGTTTTGCTCAGTGTTAATACTCTTTCAGTATTGCCTTCCCAAGCTGAATCCGCACCAATATCAGTTGATTCGCAATTGATTGCCCAAAAACCCTCAAGTGCCGCTGCTGCAATTGGAAACAGTAGCTTTGTAACGGCAGCAGTTAATCAAGTTGGAAATGCGGTAGTTCGCATTGATACCGAACGCCAAGTAAGCCGTCGTATTCCTGAAACTTTTATGGAAGACCCATTTTTTCGGAGATTTTTCGGGGATTCTTTACCTAGAAATTTGCCTCCGGAAGAGTTACGCGGTTTAGGTTCTGGTTTTATTATTGACAAGAGCGGGTTAGTTTTAACTAATGCTCACGTAGTTGATAAAGCTGATAAAGTAACGGTAAGTCTTAAAGATGGACGCAAATTTGAAGGTAAAGTCCAAGGTGCCGATGAAGTCACCGATTTAGCCGTTGTGAAGATTAACACAGGTAGCGATTTACCAGTTGCCACCTTGGGTTCATCCAGTAACGTTCAAGTTGGAGATTGGGCGATCGCTGTAGGAAATCCTTTGGGTTTCGACAATACGGTAACGTTGGGAATCGTCAGTACTTTAAAACGTCCAAGTTCTCAAGTTGGTATTTCCTCAAAGCGTTTGGAGTTTATCCAAACCGATGCAGCTATTAATCCCGGAAACTCCGGAGGTCCTTTATTAAATGATAGAGGCGAAGTTATCGGTATAAATACGGCAATTCGCGCCGATGCAATGGGTATTGGTTTTGCTATTCCCATCGATAAAGCTAAGCAAATCACCAGCGAATTAGAGCGCAACGGCAGAGTTGCCCATCCATTTATAGGAATAGGAATGGATGATTTAACTCCCGATAAAGCCCGACGTATTAACGCTAATCCTAATTCTCCTATTCAAGTACCGGAAATAAAAGGTATTTTGGTAGGAAGAATTGTACCAGACTCCCCAGCAGCTAACGCGGGCATCCGTATAGGAGACGTAATCGTAGCTATTGATGGAAAATCTATTTCTACAGGAGAAGAATTGCTCAATATAGTAGAAAACAGCGGCGTAGGTCAAAATTTACAGCTAAAAGTCCGCAGAGGAAATCGCACTCAGCAAATATCATTGCGTACTGCTGATATGAAGGATTTTTCTTGATTAATTGGGAGTAGGGAGTAGGGAGAGGGAAGAGGAGCCACTGCGTTGGGCGGGTTCCCCGACTTGTAGCAAGTGGCGTGGGGAACAAGGAGAAGATAATTATTAACTCCTAACTCCTAACTCCTAACTCCTAACTCCTAACTCCTGTACAGACGCGATATATCGCGTCTCTACAACTCCTAACTCCTAACTCCTAACTCCTAACTCCGACGCACAAAGGGTTTCATGTCTTGCAAAATTACTTCATGATGATGTTCTTGGGCATAATGCCCTACATCATTGATTGTGACTATTTGAGCGTTAGGTATGGAATCAGCAAATTTTTCTGCCATTTCTACGTTTAACCAAGGATCGGTTTTTCCCCATTGAATTAAAATCGGTTTTTCCCATTCTTTAAATCCAGATTCTATTTCTCCCATTGCGTTATTTAACTGCAAATTCCGAATTGTTGCTAATAAACTTCTTCCCGTTGCTGAAGCTTTTAAAAATGGTTTGCGGTAAATATCTAAATCTTGATCTTTATAGACGTAACGACTACCACCTTCTAAGGTTCGATCGACTAATAATGGATCTTGTGTCATCATTTCACCGGCTAAAGGTAAACCCATTTGTTTGATTTTCCAGGGTAGTTTAGCTGATGATGAAATTGGCGTATTGAGTATTATTATGCTGGCTATTTTTTCTGGGTTACGTAGAGCATATTGTAAGCCAACTGAACCTAAAAAACCTTGAACTACTAAAGAAAAATGTTTGAGTTCTAATGCTTCGATAAAATTATCTAAAGCTGTAATATATGCTTCTGGAGTGTAAGCAAAATCTCTTTTTTCTGGTTTGGCAGAAAAACCAGAACCAATCCAATCGGGTGCAATGACTTTATTCCCTTGCTCCGCTAATCCGGACATAATATTGCGCCAGCTATAACTTTGTGAAATCAAACCATGCAGCAATAAAACTGGTAATAAATCGCTTCTACCTACTGGCTCTTGCTGTCGATAAAACCATTCTAGTGAATCTACTGTTATCTTGTGTTCTGTTATAGACATTATCAAAAAGCCTTACGCAAAGAGTTTTGTTATTAATTCTTGATGGGAATTAGAAACTGTCATCGGTAGAAGTTGTAAAAATCAACTCCTTCCTTAAATAGCATAGGCTTTTTGATGCTTTTAACAAAATTAGGTGACTTCAATAAATGTAGAGACGCGATATATCGCGTCTCTACAAGCAAAACTATGCTGCTTTAAAAAATCGAATAATTTCGCGCACGTGTTCTAGGAATTGCCCATCGGTGGAAAGTTGCGCGATCGCCTGTTGTGATTCTTGGGATAACCGCTGGTGTTCAATTTTGTTTGTTGCTCGTAATTCTTCTATTGTTGCCGCAATTGTCGCTAATTCTTTACGAGTTTCTTGTGAATAAGTTTTCTGTTTTGCTGCTAAAGAATCGAGGTTTTCTGGGTTAAGCTGTTGTTCCATGATAAATATTTTTTCTTCAACATCACTAAAACGATGACGTAACTCTACAATGTCTTCGCGAGGATATTTTAATTCTCTACCAATGCTTGTTAAGCGCTTGTATAAATATTCGTAAGCACTAATAGCTGGGCGCAAACCTGTTAATAATAATGCTGCACCGGAACTTATATAACCAACAGCACTGATACCAGTAGCAGCTAATGTATAAAGACCAATTGTAGATAATATGTGTAGAAAAACCGCAATTATCAAAGAACGTCTAACTAAAACTTTGACGTATTTTAATTGTTTCTCATCAACAGGAATTTCTTTTGCAATAGATTGTTCTGCATCATATAAGGTTTCTTTAGCTTTAAAATAAACGTTCCAAGGTACGGTAACAATTACTAAAAGCCACCAAAAACTAGCACCACCAATTACCCAATCAAGAAAGCTACCAGCAGGAACATGAAACAATTGCAATACAGTGAATCCTAAAATTGTTACAGCTATTGTACCGACAGTACTACCAGCGAATAATCTTAAATACATCTAAATACCATCTATTAAGTGCAAAAGTTAATATTTAGATAGTGATTGAGTATTAAAAAATAAGTTTAAATGCTTGTGATAGTTTGTATATTTACACAAATATATCTGTATATTTTCTTATGAAAATAGTAGTTTGAGATAATTTACTGCTGATAATAATGTGATAGTTATTTAACTTGCACGTAGGGATAGTAAATTTGCAAAATACTTATTAAAAGATTTAACGTTGATCTTTATTAAAGCTATTGCAAAGTATTGATAAAGGTAAATGTAATAACATCTGAACATTAGACAATTTGGTATGACTAAATAATTGCTAAGGATATATAATGACCGTCTACCGGCTTCTACTTTTATGTTTCATAAATTATAAAAACAGGCAAAATCTCAATCTTTTTGGTAAAGCGAATTATTTAAGTATAAAAAATTAACATGGAAAAACAGTTCGAGCGATTGGAACGTAACGAAGTAATATCTGTTAGCGCAGAAGATTCTGGGAATCTGGAAATTTCTTCTACTTTTAAAGTTTTAGAATTGCTAGAAGTTATACAGAAATATATGAGTTTTAAAATGCCAGAAGCATCTTTATTTGATGAAGGTATTGATTGTGAAATTCTAAAGTTAGGTGCTAGAGGTTGGAAAAAAGGAAAGGTAAGAATCTGTGTTGAATTCTCTCCCGAAGAACCCGAATATCCTTTGGAAGACCTTGCGGAATTATTGGAATAATTTAAGGTCAAAGGTCAAAGGTCAAAGGTTAAAGGTCAAAGGTCAAAGGTTAAAGGTTAAAGGTCAAAGGTTAAAGGTTAAAGGT
>CAYMZW010000466.1:0-5751 GCA_964395005.1 uncultured Rivularia sp. | reverse complement strand
TTAGGAGTTAGGAGTTAGGAGTTAGGAGTTAGGAATTAGGAGTTAGGAGTTAGGAATGAGGAGTATTTAATTGTCTCCCCATCTCCCCATCTCCCCATCTCCTTGTCTCCCAATCCCCCATGCCCTATGCCCAATCCCCAATTACCCATTACCCAATTCCCAAATCCTGATTACGAATTATCCTATTTTTGCTATAGGGGGGTACAATAAATGCCGATTGTCTTCCCACATATAGAAAATTTCATGATTTCGAGTAACGATTTTCGTACTGGTGTCTCGATTGTATTAGATGGTACGGTATGGCGAGTAGTAGAATTCCTTCACGTTAAGCCAGGTAAAGGTTCTGCTTTTGTACGCACCAAACTAAAGAGTGTTACGAGTGGTAATACTGTAGAAAGAACTTTCCGAGCTGGGGAAACAGTACCTCAAGCTACTTTGGAAAAAAGTACCATGCAACATACCTATAAAGAAGGTGATGATTTCGTCTTTATGGATATGGAAACCTATGAAGAAAGCCGTTTAAGTTCTGAACAAATTGGCGATCGCGTTAAGTATCTTAACGAAGGTATGGAAGTCAATGTTGTTCGTTGGAACGAGGAAGTGCTAGAGGTAGAATTGCCTAATGCTGTGGTACTTGAAGTCACGGAAACCGATCCCGGTGTAAAAGGTGATACTGCTACAGGTGGTACTAAACCTGCAACACTTGAAAGTGGAGCAACTATTATGGTTCCTTTGTTTATTTCTCAAGGAGAACGTATTCGTATCGATACCCGTGACGATAAATATCTAGGTAGGGAAACTGGAAGTTAAATTTCCGCTTGAAGAAAACACGGCTGAAAGTCATCTTACTACGGGGGGATATTTATCCCTACCGTTTTAAGAAATTCTAATATTTAATTATCTATACTAATTCCATGAGGTCATTTTAACTGTGTCATTAGACTTTAACGAAATCCGCCAACTTTTGGCGACTATTGCACAAACAGATATTTCAGAAGTAAATCTTAAAAGCGAAAATTTTGAGCTAACTGTACGTAAGGGTGTTAACTCTGTTTCTCAGGTTACATCAGAAGCCGCTACATTACCACCCGCGAATGTTGGTATTTCATCACATGATATTCCATCCACCACAGAAAATCTTAATCGCGGTGGTTCCGAAAGTGTAAACGGAGGACAAGGTAGCGCAACCTCTACAGCCAAGGAATCAAAATTCGTAGAAATTTTTTCGCCAATGGTAGGAACCTTTTACCGTGCCCCGGCACCAGGTGAATCGGCATTTGTAGAAGTAGGCGATCGCATCCGTAAAAGCGATACGGTGTGTATCATTGAGGCTATGAAGCTAATGAACGAAATCGAAGCGGAATTATCGGGTCAAGTGATGGAAATTTTGGTGGAAAATGGTTCTTCTGTAGAATATGGTCAAGCTTTGATGCGAATTAACCCCGATTAAGTATTAATCTATATAACGAATGTGTCATTGTTAAAAAAGTTAGTTCCATTCGTGGCGGGTCAATTCTGATGAAACAAATGTTGCCTGTACCCCATCCAGAAGTGGTGCAACAAGTAGCTGAATACTTCAGTCTGTTGAGCGAACCAATGCGTCTGCGGTTGCTGCATCTGCTTCGACAAGAAGAAAAATGCGTGCAAGAGTTGGTAGAGGCAACCCATACTTCTCAAGCCAATGTATCAAAACACCTTAAGGTGATGTGGCAAGCGGGAATTCTTAGTCGTCGCAGTGAAGGCACTTGTGCTTACTACCGAGTTGAAGACCACATGATTTTTGAGCTGTGCAACCAAGTTTGCGACCGTCTCGCAACTAGGCTTGAACAGCAAGCCCGCAGCTTTCGGGTTTTGAATGAAAGGTGATTCGATTTGGGATTTTCGCTAATAGGATTTGGGATTTGGGATTTGGGATTTTACTAAATTCTTGCTCCTACTTACTCTGTTCCCCGTTGTTTGTTCTTTGTTCCCTATATTGCTTAAAAATAGATTAAAACCCAATAAATAGCCCCCCTTCTATAAGGGGGGTTTTGGGAGTCTAATAATAAAACTTAATTAAGCCCGCGCTATTTAAAGTTCAAAGTTTTTCATGAAATTCTCGCGAGTTAGTGGCTGCTCTAGCTCTAAGCCTTCACCACCAAGAACTTCGATTTGTTCGCCGTTCAATTCGAGGTAGACTTTAGCACTAGGATTCAAAGCTGTAGCCGTGTATACAACTTGTCCTACACGCCCAATCATCCCAGCGCTACCACCACCAAACTGAAAATCATCCGATAAATTAATTCTTACTTCGTCTCCTTCGGCTTTAATACCTAGTAATTTAGTTTCTTTAGGTATCGCTGAAGAACCACTACTTCCTTCTGTAGGGCCAGCTAATAAGTTATTAAAAGCAGCTTCTAAAAACTCTGAAGGCTTATTAATATCCGCTTGAACTTGTATGGCTTGAGGAACCAAATTAAAGCTGGTACCGCTCGATTCAAGCCAATAGACTGTAGCCTGGTTCTCGGTAGGCACTGCTGGTGGTGTATCTGCTGGATTCGGTGTATTTCGGATAATTCCGTCCGGTTTGGGTGGATCTTGACCGGGATTCATGGCGAAATAACCCGCAACACCAGCTACTGCAACTGTTGCTGCTGCAACTGCTGCTGCTAAACCGGAAGATATACTATTATTTTTTCTTTGCTCTGTCATCTGACACCTTCGCTTATGGGCTGAGATAGTACCTGAAACTGTGTGAGGGGCTTGGTAGATAACGCGCTCTGACGTGGGAAAGGGGTTTTTCCGCTGAGAAGGAAAGACGGTTGTATTTGTACAAAAGCCGCGATTTCTAATTCCGACGGTTTTATATTTAATTTTAGAATTCGGATTAAAATTCCGTCACCTTCCTAAGTTAAGTAAATCCAATCTTTGATTGAGGTTTTTTATAATTCCTTCAACGAATTGTGGCGCAACTTGTTCCTCATTTACAGTTACCGCTGTTTCAAAAAAGTTAATTTGTCTGCCTTTGTTAATATTTATTTCCGTTTCTACCTTTATTAACAAAAGTTTTTTCTCGTTTTCCGAACTTAATTTAATTTGAAATTGCAAGCTATTGTTATCTAAAATTTTAAGTCGGGGTAGATCAAATTTATATACAGCATCTTTATCTATACTTCGGGAATATGCCGCAATTAACGTTTAATTTTGGCAATAAAGTTAATAAGTACCCGTGCTTTTATTAATTTAACATTTTGTTTGACTAGGAAATGGGGAAAAGGGAACGGGCAACGGTAAATTTGTAGGGTGCGTTATCTAGAGCGCAACGCACCTCTTAGATCCCCCCAACCCACGCCACTTCTCTCAACGGAGGGAACCTCCGCACAAGAGTGGCTCCCCTTAAAAAGGGGGGCTTTGCGTAAGTCCTGGTTTTCAGATTGATTGCTAATTTCGCAAGGTTTTTAATCCTTAGTCAACAATTCATCTTTAATCTTCTGCTGCAAAGTAGAAACAACTTCGTCAATAGGAATTTCGTAAGATTCGCTGCTTTTTCGCTCTGCAACTTCAACTTTACCGTTTGTAATTGCCCTTCCCGTTACAATTCGATAAGGAATACCGATCAAATCGGCATCTTTAAATTTAGCTCCCGCACGTTCACTTCTATCGTCAAGAAGGGTTTCAATGCCTGCTTGATTCATTTGAGTGTAAAGTTTTTCGGCTACTTCTACTTGTTGAGCATCCTTAATATTAGGAATTGTCACAATTGCATGATAAGGCGCAATTGCTACAGGCCAAATAATCCCATCTTTGTCGTAGGATTGTTCCACGGCAGCTTGAGCCATTCGCGAAACCCCTACACCATAACAACCCATCTCTAAAGGTTTATCTTTACCTTGTTCGGTGGTATAAGTTGCTCCCATTGCCTGGGAATATTTGCTACCTAATTGAAAGATGTGTCCGACTTCTATGCCGCGAGCAGATTTAAGGGTTTGAGTTGGATCGTGCTGTGAGCGATCGCCAACTTTTGCGGTACGTATATCTACTACTAATTCTGGTAGCTGAAATTGTTCTCCCCAATTAGCACCAACTACGTGAAAACCGGATTCGTTAGCACCAGTGACAAAGTTCTTTAAATCGACTGCGGTTTTATCTACGAAGCGTAAAAACTTTGAATTAACTTCTTTAGACGATTTAATATAGTCGTCACTAATATCTGGCGCAATGTAGCCCAAAGGTAAAGATTTCGCCGCCCATTTTTCTTGTGCTTCCGGGTTAGGTACTTCCAAACTCAAAATAGTATTAGCATCATAAGTAGAAGCCAGTTTAGTTAATTCGTTATATAACTTAACTTCATTAACATCTTGGTCGCCTCGGATATTTACCAAAACTAATACAGTAGTACCGTTATCGTAAACAGCTTGGTAAAGGACGTTTTTGACAATTTGGGTAGCAGAACATTCGAGGATTTTGCAAAGTTTGTCAATTGTCTCAGTTTTAGGGGTTTCTACTTTTTCGTAATTGGTAAATTTAGAAGTTTCTGCGTCTGGAGGTAAAGAAACTGCTTTCTCTACGTTTGCAGCATACTTTCCATCATCAGTGTAGAGAACTTCATCTTCTCCAGCTTCCGCTAAAACCATGAATTCCGTCGAACCAGAACCACCAATTGCCCCAGAATCAGCTTCTACAGCGCGAAACTCCAAGCCACAGCGGCGTAGCATATTGCCGTAGGCTTGATACATATCTTGATAAGTTTCTTTGAGGCTTTGTGCATCGGCGTGGAAAGAATAGCCGTCTTTCATGATAAATTCTCTTCCACGCATTAAACCAAAGCGAGGACGAATTTCATCGCGGAATTTAGTTTGAATTTGGTAGAGATGTACTGGCAATTGACGGTAAGAGCGAATCGTATCTCGCGCAACCGTAGTAATTACTTCTTCGTGAGTGGGGCCAAGTGCTAACTGCTGCTCGCGGCGATCGGTAAGGGAAAACATGATACCCTCAGCCTTAGTATAAGTATCCCAGCGTCCCGATTCCTTCCATAAATCGGCAGGTTGTATTTGAGGTAAAAGACATTCTTGTGCCCCAGTGGCATTCATTTCCTCGCGAACAACTTGGCTTACCTTTTGTAAAACCCGCCACATCAAAGGGAGATAAGCATAAACACCGCTACCGATGCGACGAATATAACCAGCGCGAACCAATAATTTATGACTGGGAATTTCAGCATCAGCTGGATCGTCTCGAAGCGTAACAAATAACATTTTTGATAATCGCATCTTTAATCTCCTTTTGGCGGATCGATAACTTTTATTTCATACTCTCGGGAAATATACTCAGAAAATCACTTTTTTGTAAACCGAAGTCTAAAAGCGGTTTCAAATGCAATTTCTATAATAGAGACGTGCAAGATGCCTATTCTACAAGAATTTTAGATTATAGCTATTTAAATTTTTATAAATAAATGATTCCACCAGCTTTAAAAAAATATTTTTAATTTCTATAGATAATAATTAGTTTTACATTTGTCCAAGATTTGATAGTTGCCAAACGTACAATGAGTGCTACAAATAACTATCAACCACTTTTATTTATTAACCAACCACTTACACCTTCGGCTTGATAACTGTTCACTGATAACTGATAACTGTTCACTGCTCACTGCTCACTGATAACTGTTCACTGCTCACTGATAACTGTTAAAGGAGAAAACTTTGTCCCTAGGTAACGATCGCGCACAAGCACCTCTTGAATTTATTCCTCCAAAATTTAATCCAT
>CAYMZW010000465.1:0-5807 GCA_964395005.1 uncultured Rivularia sp. | reverse complement strand
GAGTTAAGAGTTAGGAGTTTAATTATTCTCCCTCTACTTTCTCTTCCCACTCCTGGTATTCATAAATTCAATAAAAATCCCTGACAAAAATAAGATAATAACTAAATTAATAAAAACCATGAATCAAGAAAATAATGCTTTGGAAAAAAAGACTGAGTTTCAAGGAAACCAACATTTTAATGTTTTACTTAGCTTGTTGCGCGATCGACAAGGGTTTTTAGAGGAAATTCGCCAGGAAATTAGATTGCAAAGTAAAGTTAATTCTCTATTGGTTTGTAGTTCTATTTTCTTTGCTATTTATGGTGGAATTATTGGTGGTTCTCACGGTTGGATGCAGGCATTAACTAGTACTATCAAACTTCCTGCATTCTACTTACTATCGATAATGATTTGCTTTCCTACTTTGTTTTTCTTCAATGTTTTATTCGGTTCTCGGAGTACTTTAAAACAGCATTTCGTGGTATTGCTTACTGCTGTATCTGTAATTAGCGTGCTACTTTTTAGCTTTGCACCAGTAACTTTGTTCTTTTTGATCACTACACCAAATTCTTACCAATTTTTCAAAATTCTTAACGTATTGATTTTTGGGATTACTGGTTCATTTGGAGTTAAATTTCTTTACGATGGAATGCAGCTACTTTCGCAAGAAAATGAAACAGGGAAAGGTACTCGCACTACTATTTTAAGATCCTGGTTGCTGCTTTACGGCTTTGTCGGTATGCAGTTAGGATGGTTTTTAAGACCGTTTTTTGGTGCCCCCGGTAGCAAGTTTGAATTGTTTCGCGAAGTGCAGGGAAATTTTTATCTTGATATTGTCGCAGCAGTTTCGGAAATTTTCGGATTTAGATAAATCAGTTAACAGTTAACAGTTAACAGTTAACAGTTAGGAGTTAGGGGTTGGGCAATGGATGGGGTTGGGCAACGGATGGGGTTGGGAGTTAAATTGATATAAATCCTGATTGTCTTGAAGAGATTAATTTATCTCATTTTGGAATCAAAAAAGTTTGTACTTTGTATAAACATCTAACCGTTAATTATTAACTCTTAACTCTCAACTCCTAACTCCTAACTCCTAATTCCTAACTCCTAATTCCTAATTCCTAATTCCTAATTCCTAATTCCTAATTCCTAACTCCTAATTCCTAATTCCTAACTCTTCATCCGAGTAGCTCATCAACTTCAACGCTAAAACCATTAAGTAGTCTTTGAGTATAAACTATATCTCCGGAACCAAAAATCAGTTTTTGATTTTCAGTGATAATAATAATCCAACGATTTTCGGGGAAAATTAACCAAACTTCTTCGCTACCGGAACGTAAGTACTCGTGAGACTTGGCAATTAATTCTTCTGCTAAGTCGGCAGGGGAAGCTACTTCGGCGATTAATGGAAAACTTTGGGGGAATACTTCTAAATCCCCGAAATGTTCTGCTAACTGCGGCGTGATGTAAGCTACGTCTGGCGATCGCCCTTGAATTTTTGTGCGACAGGGTACGTGATTGTAGACTTCTCCACCTTGCCCGCTGATGTCTTTATAACTTCTCCAGTGATAGTAAAGATTCCCTAAAATCCTTCTTTGTTTAAGGGTTAAAGTTCTTTGCTCGCCTAATTCTTCATTTACCCATTCGATATCATAAGCTTCATCGGCTTCTGCGTATGTGTCGTTAATTTGATCGAAAGGTTCTGATTTATCTGAGGAGTTTTGCATCCAATCTACTTCTACAATATCTTCTGAAATTTGTGCATCTTTAAGGGGATTATTTATCCATTCTTCTAATGAAAAACTGGATGGAACTGCTGTAGAATCTTTCATTTACTTCTCCCGTATCACCAATGAATATGTTTTTTGTTTTTCTCTAAACACACCCTACAGTCAGGAATTTTCCAATATTTATAGCGGCTAATAGCTACTATTAAAAGTGAAGCTAACGTAGATTTTTCGACAATATTTGAAAGAAATATCTACTATTACCACTATTAATATGATACGGTTGAAAATTTGTATAACCCGGAAGAAGTTTATTTAATCTTTGTGTAATTTATTGCAGTGGATTTTTGAAAAGAAACCCATCTAACATCAGACTATTTTTATTATTTCTTGTTCCCCACACAAAAAAAATGTAGAGACGCGATATATCACGTCTCTACAATTAATTTCGCGTCTCTAGAATTAATCTTGCGTACAAACGATATCTTACTACTTTCTACTTACTGCTTTATCTGACTAAATCCCCAATCCAACCATTGAGTTAAAGCTTCCATATCCTTGGATTCTATCGTCGCACCACCCCAAATACGCAATCCTGGAGGTGCATCGCGATAGGAACCAATATCGTAAGCAATCTCTTCTTTAGCCATCAAAGATACTAATTCTTTAGCTTTGGCTGCTTGCTCTTCTTTCGATAAAGATTGATACCATTTATCAACAATCTTAAAACAAATAGAAGTATTAGAACGAATCGCTTTATCTTCTACTAAAAAATCAATCCAGTCAGATTTAGCAACCCAATCTTCTAAAACTTGTAAATTATTATTGGAACGCTCAATTAACTTCGATAAACCGCCGATGGATTTCGCCCATTTTAAACCATCAATTGCATCTTCAACACATAACATTGATGGTGTATTAATTGTCGAACCTTCAAAGATTCCCTCGATAAGTTTACCGCCTTTTGTTAAGCGAAAAATCTTTGGTAAAGGTCTATCTGGGGTATAGCTTTGTAATCTTTCAACCGCTCTCGGTGACAAAATAATTACACCATGAGCCGCTTCACCACCCATGACTTTCTGCCACGAATAAGTCAAAACATCAATTTTGTGCCAAGGAATTTCCATTGCAAAAGCGGCGGAAGTGGCATCGCAAATTGTTAACCCCTGACGATTATCTTTTATCCAATCGCCATTCGGAACTTTAGCCCCGGAAGTGGTACCGTTCCAGGTGAATACTACATCTCGATCTGTGTCAACTATCGAAAGATCGGGAATTTGACCGTAATCGGCTTCATAAGTATTGATATCTTCGAGCTTCAACTGCTTGAGTGCATCAGTTACCCAGCCTTTGCCAAAACTTTCCCAAGCGACAACATCAACACCGCGCTCTCCTAACATAGTCCACATCGCCATTTCCACCGCGCCGGTATCTGATGCGGGGACAATGCCCAATCGATAATCGCTAGGAACTTGCAGAACTTCCTTAGATAACTCAATGGCTTCGGCTAACTTTGCCTTACCTAATTTAGAACGGTGCGATCGCCCGAGTGTTGCATCACTTAAAGCTGACAAATCCCAACCGGGACGTTTTGAACATGGCCCTGAAGAGAAATTAGGATTCTGAGGACGAATGCTTGGCTTTTGCGTCGATTTTTGTTGTGTTTGCATCAATTTACCGGGGAATATGGAACAGGAAAGAGTGATGCTCTAAAGCTTATTATTTGCTCATAATAGCTGATTGTGGGTTATTTAGTGAATGAATAATTTTTATGAGTTGGGGTTTGGGTTAATCAGGACTTACGCAAAGAATACCTGGCGATTCAAATCGCGGCTACACAGGCGAAACCTGCCTCCGCAGGTTTAAGTACAGTCATTGCGACGTAAGGAAGCAATCGCAAGCGGATGTGAATATCTAATGAGATATTTATCTAAAATCCGAAATATTTGCAGCAAGCTTGCATAAAAATATCAGTGCAATCACTTAATATACTTATTGTAAAGGTTTATTTTTTATTCGACTAAATTCCAAAAAAATGACTACTACGGCTGCCATCGAAGTTAATAATCTATCAAAAAGTTTCAAAGATAAGCCCGCAATTAAAAACGTATTCTGCACTATCCTCTCAGGTGAAATGGTTGCTCTTGTAGGTGCTTCTGGTTCGGGCAAATCTACGTTGTTACGACATTTGAATGGTTTACACAATGGAGATTCTGGAAGCGTTAATATTTTTGGTACAGCTTTACAAACCGATGGAAGAAATCATTCAAAAATTAGATATTTAAGAAGTCAGATTGGCTGCATTTTTCAGCAATTTAATTTAGTAAATCGCTTATCTGTAATCGAAAATGTTCTGATTGGGAATCTATCGCGATTATCGGCATTTAATTCAATATTTCATTTATTCAGTAAAGAAGAAAAACTGCAAGCACTCGCAGCACTAGAACGAGTTGGAATCCTCGAACAGGCTTACAAACGAGCTTCTTTGCTATCGGGAGGGCAGCAACAAAGAGTGGCGATCGCCCGTTGTTTGGTGCAGGGTGCAAAAATTATTCTTGCAGATGAACCCATCGCTTCTTTAGATCCTGAATCTTCTCGTAAGGTAATGGAATTGCTGGTTGAACTAAATCAAGAAAGTGGAATTACGGTAGTAACTTCTTTACATCAAATCCAAGTGGTACGTAATTATTTTCACCGTGTAATTGCCCTAAGAACTGGTAAAGTAATGTTTGACGGTGCAACCGTAGAACTGAATGATGCCAAACTCAAAGAAATTTATGGTGCAGCAGTTTCAGAGCTTGTAATGAAAGGACATAGCGATTTTTAGTCTTTTTTTCTGTTGCCTGTTGCCTGTTCCCTATTCCCTCTCGATCTTTTTTATCACTTTAAATATTCGCAAATTTCAACAAAATGAAAAGACGTTCTTTTATTCAACGTATTAGTTTATTCGCACTAGCTTTCACAGGTACTTTAGTTGTAGCTGCTTGTAGTTCTTCTCAGGGTAGCAGTAATAACTTAAATGTCAATGAAATCAAATTTGGCATTGTTTCAATGGAATCCCAAGCTAATCAAAAGCCAGCATGGGAACCTTTTATTAAAGAAATGGAAAAACAAGTTGGTGTTGCCATCAAGCCTTACTACGTTACTCAGTATTCCGGTGTAATAGAAGCGATGGCTGCTGGTGACGTGCAATTAGCTTGGTACGGTGGTAAATCTTACATTGAAGCTGCAAAAAGATCCAATGCTGAAGTATTTGCTCAAACAATCAACCATGATGGAACTACGGGTTACACTTCTCACTTAATTGTTAACAAAAATAATCCCATTGCTACTCAGGCTAAAGCATTAGGAAAAAATAAAGGTGATGAATATGTAATTAATAATTCTAAAAACCTTACTTTTGCATTCAACGATCCAAACTCCACCTCTGGTTTCTTAGTTCCCAGCTACTATATATTTACTGAAAATCAAGTTAATCCCAAAGAAGCTTTTAAACGGTTAATATTTTCAGGTAGTCACGAAGCAACCGCTTTAGCTGTAGCCAACAATCAGATAGACGTTGCCACCAACAATAGCGAATCATTATCTCGTTTAGAAGGAATCAACCCCGAAGCTCGCAACAAAATAGAAGTAATCTGGACATCACAACTTATTCCGAGCGATCCAATTGCATATCGCAAAGACTTACCAGAAGATTTAAAAAACAAAATCAAAGATTTCTTTTACAACTATAAAGATGAAAAAGTTCTTAAACCATTAAAATGGCAGGGGTTTGTTCCCGCAGAAGATAAAACTTGGGACACAATTCGCGAGCTAGAAATTTCAAAGAAAAAGGTAGAAGTTGAGTCTAACAACAATTTAAGTGGAGAAGAGAAGAAAAACAAACTTGATGAACTTGATAAACAGCTAAAGGAAATTAAAACTGATTCTTAGCCTTTGCCTGGGGAAAAACTGGTTCCTAGCCTCTGGCTGGGAATCGATTATTTGACTGGTTCCTAGCCTCTGGCTGGGAATCCATTATCAAAAGGCTCTGCCTTCAGGAAAAATAAGAGGCAGAGCCTCAAGCAAATGTATTACAAGGTAGAACCTTGTAACAAGAAA
>CAYMZW010000464.1:0-5832 GCA_964395005.1 uncultured Rivularia sp. | reverse complement strand
GATGGATTACCGATTGGAATGCAAATTGTAGGTAAAAGATGGAAGGAAATGGAATTATTAAATATTGCTGGGAAATTGGATGAAATTATTGGTGATTTTCGGAATCCAAATTTGATTAAGCAACAATAGTTGAATGTTTGTACTCATCGATATTCATAAGTTTACTTTTCTTGTTCTTGCGAACTTTGCTGAGTGAACCACCACTAGTAAGGAAAACATACTTGTTATCCTTATCGGCTAATAAATAACCAAATACGGGATTTTGACAATTATGATTAATCCGTACAACATACTGACTAATTCCCATCCTTTGTGCGAATAATTCTGCTAGATTCTGATGAACTTCTTTAAATTCTAGTTTATATTGTTTCTCTAATAAAGACCGAATTAAATAATCGTAGTCTTCATCTGGATATTTTTGTTTTAAACCATCGAGAACATCATTGTAAATAGACACATCATTGTGAATAAAATCGACTATTTCCTTCCAACTTGCAATCAAATCGTGAGGATTTTCTAACATTGTGTATGTCGATTCGATTACTTCAGGAGATGTTAATTCAGCTATTCCAAAATCAGTATTGTAAATAGTATCACAAATAGCTTCTTCGTTACGATTAATTTGACTTTGTATCTCTCGCTGTTCTTGTGTTTGAGCTTCTAGCTGTTTTCGTTTCGCTGCTATTTTAACAGCATTATTCGCTTCGCGTTTCTTACGACGTTCCAAAATAGAATCAACCCGCTGACTCAATTCCGGATTCGTATAAATCATAAATTCTATATCAAATTTGTTATATAAATGCATTTGACTAGAACTTCTATAATGCGGATTGCGAACGTGTTTAACAGGTGTAATGTTAAATTCAGATTGCAGCTTTTGTGTTATCCCCATGTCGCGAATGCTCGATAAACAAATCATCTTTGATTTTTCGGATAACCTGGATTTTTGTTCGTCAAACCAACGCCGAATCAGCTTTAATATTGTATATTTTGAAGCTCGAAAGTTAGTGCTATTGAGATCGGAAACTAAATCAGAATCTGTAATTGTTTCGTTATTGACTGCTGTCTTTGCAGATGTTAACAGTTCTTTATAAAATTGGCGATCGCCTAATTCATTCAGCGTCTCAGAATCAACTTGCTGAATTCCCAATTTAGCTAGTTTCCAAAATAATGATGATTCCATTGTCTTATATTCCTGATTTTAATTAGTCGAAGGGTTAAAACCCTTACTACGAACCTTTATACCTTTGCCATATGAGGAGTTCGCCATCATTTGTATTTATTGTACTACCTTGTTTGATAAATCCATTTTTCTGTAATATTTTTTGAGATAGAGTTCGTAGTAAGGAATTTATTCCTTATCATAATTATTGATCGGGCAATAATTCTATTTCCCATGCTTTCAAATCGGCTTTACGCTGTTTATAATCTGGCATGATATCACCAAGAGTTTGCCAAAAGTCTTTACTATGGTTGTGATGCAATAAATGAGTAATTTCATGAGCAACAACGTATTCTAAAACTGATAAAGGAGCATCAGCTAAACGCCAATTTATACGAATGCTTCCTTTTGATGAACAAGTTCCCCAAGCTCGTTTTTGCTGAGATAATTTGATTGATTTAGGTTGAATGTTGAGTTTTTCAGCGTAAATTTGAGCAAATTTTAGAATATCAAAATAAACTTTTTTTCGCTTCCAATCTATTAAACTTTGTTTTACCGCTGCTTCTCTTTCTTCTTCGTTTAGATGTTGCGGTACTTGGATATTAAAAAAATTTTCATAGTGAATAATTATTTTTTCTACATCTGCAAGTTCTATCTTTAATAAAAAATAACTACCCCGATACATAATTTCTGCGCCATTTATATAGCACTGGGGTAGTTTTGGCGGATATTTTAAAAGAGTCTCCGTTACAGTTTTAAATAGCCAGCTTTTTTTACTATCGATAAAATTAGTAATTAGTTCTTCCGGGGTATTAATTGGTGCTACAACTTCTACCCCTTTAGGACTAACTATAATCCGCTGGCGTTTACTGCGTTTGCTGTAACGGATAGTATAGGAAATACTGGTTTCACCAATTTGTAAAACGGGCATTAATTTGTTTTTTATTGTGTTTATTGTTGGCGAAATCGATTTAATAATTCCTCGCGAGATAGCTGTAGTAACAAAGGAGTAAATTCTTGTGGTGATAATCTTGAAATTGGTTCGATAATTAAGTTTAATTGATCATCAGAACCAAAACGAACTTGTAGTAAATTTTCAATAACTGTACGACGTTCTGTTGTAACTCCTTGCTGAACCCCTTGTTGAACTCCTTCTTGCTTTGCATCTTCTAACTGTTGTAAGTAAATTGGTGATAATGCCATGACTAATTCTCTATCCTCTTCATCAATGTTTTGATTTTGATTTTGGGTGATTTCTAAAATGCTTCTTAAGCTTAATACTGCATCAATTGCTTTAGCTCGTAATGGGTTATCTGGAGATAGTATTTGTAATTCATTTATAGCGTGCTTTTGTACGTTTCCTTTACCTAAAAGTCGCAACCACAATGTTTCTGGGATGCGTGGTAGTTGATGGATAACGACAATCGCTGTTTTGGTAGATTCACCAAGAAAATATACTCCTTTACCCCAGTTTTCTTCGTCTGGAATAGCGTTGAAACTATCCAAGATTGCTTTAGATGCGGTAGGTGTTAATATCCATACTTTGGGAAGTTCGTCTTCTACTGTTGCAATATTATCTCTTTTGTTTTCGCGCTCTACTTCGGATATTAAATAGAACACTTTTTTCATGCAGCTACGGATTTCAGAAATCTTAACTGCATTCCTATAAGGTTCAAACAGTGCTGTTTTATCGGCAAGTCTCCCTAATAACCCTAATTCTATTTTATCTATAGTAGGTTGGGATGAGGGAACGAAATAAACGTCAATTTCTGTAATTTCGGCTGGTACTTTGCGGCTGGTTTCGACTTCTCCTAAAGGTTGTAATAATTCTTTAAGATAATCTTTCGCGAATTGATCGTAAGGGAACCGAGTCATGAAGCTTTTTTATTTTCACATTTCAAATTTTGCTGCTTTATGAATTTTACTATTAATAGGTAATCAAATATTTAAGCCACGAGAAGTTGTTAGATAAACAGCAAAAGTTCCCAACCAGTGACTGCCAGCATAATGTTCGCAGACTGCATTTTCTAATCCGATTTGACGATGTAAATTTGCAGTATTTTGTAGTGTTTGAATTCGCTTATCATCATCAGGTAAACCGGAAATTATTCCTTCAATCATCCAAGCTCTACTTAAATTTAGTCCGTAAAAATGAGCTTGCATATAGTCTGCGGAATCTTTAATTTCGGCGGGTTGTAACCAATTTGAATTATCTATTAGTATATCTGGAAGAAATTGATTTAACCATTCAGCAAAATGATGTCGAGCTAAAATTCTTCTCACCAAATCAGCTTCTGCTAAACAAGGTGAAAGAAAATCGTATCCTAACGGTTCAAATCTTAAAGAATAGTTTTTATCATTCAAATAAAACTGTTCTACTTTTTGCTCAATTAAATTAATAAAATCAGTGTTTTCTACAGTCTTTGCCCAGTCTAATATCAAACCTAATCCAAAAGCCGTTTGATTGTGCATCCCACCGCGATCGCAAACCGTAAGTTTTTCTAACCATCGCTGTACATTCTCTTTAATCTGACTTTCTAAAGGTTGTAATATAATCCGCCATTCTTTAGAATCATCATCATTCCATTCATGAAATTCCGCAGCAAGCTGTAACAACCAAGCGACACCATAAGGAATTTCAAATCGAGGATGACGTTTTAAATAAGACACTTCTCCCTCAATCTTTTCAGGAGTCAAACTTTTATTTAAAGCTTTCTTAGCTGATAAACTAAAAGCTGCATCAGGGAAACAACGAGCTAAACGAGCAAGCAACCAATGCCCGTGTACCGCTGAATGCCAATCCAAACAACCGTAAAAAGCGGGAGTCAATTCGCGGGGTGGTTTTACATCTTCATCGCTATTTAGCCAATAAATATTGCTGTGAGGATACTCGCATTCGACGCAATTTAAAACTAATTCTACTAATTTTGATGCAGTGGTTTGATTAATTTCCATGTTATCAATTTTCACCTAGAGGGTGTAGATTATCAATTATTATCTTGTCTGTAATGAATTGTAGTTAGTCTTTAGCCCTTCTTTAAGCTATGAATCATCAGCGCGATCGCAACTACGAACTAAAAAACACCTATCTATCAAAATGGTTGGGGACAGATTATTAGCACCTCGCAAATTAGATTCCGACTCCATCGGCGCAACCAGCATTATAATAATGTAATCGAACACTAGTACTATTGTTGATGCTTTGCCAACTCTTACTAGTAACTACTCACTGATAACAGCTTACTGAAAATGCGTCCTATTGCTGTAGATTTGTTTGCGGGTGCGGGGGGAATGACTTTTGGTTTTGAACAAGCTGGTTTTGATGTGTTTGCTGCTGTAGAATTAGATCCGATTCACTGTGCTATTCATAAATTTAATTTTCCTTTTTGGTCTACTTTGTGTGCAAGTGTAGAGAAAATTTCGGCTTCTAAAATTAGAAGGCTTTCTCAAATTAAAGATAAACAAATTGATGTTGTATTTGGTGGTTCTCCTTGTCAGGGTTTTTCGATAATGGGAAAACGGGCTTTAGATGACCCCAGAAACTCTTTAGTATTTCACTTTTTACGATTAATTTTAGAGTTAAAACCAAAATATTTTGTATTTGAAAATGTACCGGGATTAACTGTAGGTGAGCATCGAAAATTTTTATTAGAAATAATAGAAGAATTTGAAAAAAACGGTTATCAAGTAGAAGCAAATTATCAAGTTCTTAACGCCGCAAATTACGGTGTTCCTCAAGATAGAGCGAGATTATTTATTTTAGGATGTCGTCAAGATTTAAAGTTGCCAAAATATCCGCAGCCACTTACAACACCACGCATATCTAAGAAATCAAAATATATTGTCAATAATCCAGATTTACCTGCGACTCCTACAGTGTGGGATGCTATCGGCGATTTACCAGAAGTTGAAAATTATTCGGAATTAATGGATCGAGATTGGGTAATTGCCGAATATGGTAAACCTAGCGATTACAGCAGCAAATTGCGCGGTATTTTACCAATTGAAAATGACTACTCTTACGAACGTTTATTTGATACTTATTTTCTCACTTGCAGTACACGTACAAAACACAGTTTGCAATCTATCGCCAGATTTGTGCAAACCCAACCCGGTAAAACCGAACCTGTCAGCCACTTTCATAAATTAGCAGTAAACGGTATTTGTAAAACCTTAAGGGCTGGAACACCGAGAAATCGTGGTGCTTTCACTTCCCCTCGCCCAATTCATCCCATAACACCAAGATGTATCACCGTTAGGGAAGCAGCACGTTTGCATTCCTACCCCGATTGGTTTCGCTTCCACCTCACAAAATGGCATGGATTCCGACAAATAGGAAACTCAGTTCCACCTTTACTAGCTAAAGCGATCGCCACAGAAATTATTCACGCATTACAAATACTTCCAGTTAAACCACAGCAACCACAGCCATTAGGTGATGACAATTTATTGCAACTAAATATGTCTCAAGCCGCTAAAAAATTTGGTGTTTCTGAAAATATTATTGAACCAAGGAAGAGGAAGAGAGGAGACAAGGAGATGGGGAGACAAGGAGATGGGGAGATGGGGAGAACAATAAATACTCCTAACTCCTAATTCCTAACTCCTAACTATCAACTCTTAGCTCCTAACTCTTAACTCCTAACTCTTAACTCCTAACTCCTAACTCC
>CAYMZW010000463.1:0-5846 GCA_964395005.1 uncultured Rivularia sp. | reverse complement strand
AATCGAGGATTCACCGAAGTGTACTTACTAATTCCCGCAGCGGGAAGCGGCAGAAGAATGGGGAGCGATCGCAATAAACTCTTACTAAATTTGCTGGGAGAATCAATTATTGCTTGGACTCTCAAAGCAGCCGCTTTATCCGAGCGCATCAGTTGGATTGGAATCATTTTTAACCGTGGCGATCGCTCGGATTTTGAGAACATTTTGAGCGAGATGAAGTTAGATAAGCCAGTCGAATTAATCAAAGGTGGTTCTACTCGTCAAGAATCAGTTTACAATGGTCTGGGGGCATTGCCAGCTCAAGCAGAGCAAGTATTAATTCATGATGGAGCAAGATGTCTTGCCACACCAAATTTATTCAACTCTTGTGCCGAAAATCTGGGTAATACTAACGGTTTGATTGCCGCAATACCAGTTAAAGACACAATTAAAGTTGTAAATGAAAATAATATAATTCAATCGACACCCGACAGAAGGCAATTATGGGCGGCACAAACCCCTCAAGGATTTGATGTAAAACTATTAAAGCAATGCCATCAAGAAGCCGTTCGCAAAGCTTGGGAAGTCACAGATGATGCTGCCTTATTTGAAAAATGCGGCATAGAAGTCTTAATCGTGCCAGGAGAAGAAACTAATTTGAAAATTACCACTCCACAGGATTTGGCGATCGCCGAGTTTATTTTGAAAAATAGAAAATAGGGAATAGGGAATAGGGAATAGGAAATAGGGAATAGGGAATAGGGAATAGGGAGTAGGGGATTGGGCATTGGTAATTGATAATTGGTAATCCTAACTCATAACTCCTAACTCCTAACTGTCCTCTGTTCCCCGTTCCCCATCCCCCATTCCCCGTCTCCAATTCCTGCATTGACATTAAATTAAAATAATGGTATAATCCGTGCCAACTTGCTTGTAGTGTGTTTTCTTGAGTTGTGCATTGTCCGTTGCGATAAACTCTTGAATGTGGATTGATAACCGATGATTGTAGCGGCATCAAAAATAGAAGCGATTTTATATTTGAAGGGAAAACCCATGTCTATTGGGGAAATAGCCGATTGTGCAAAGTGCGATCGCGCGACGGCGGAGGAAGGAATAATTGAGTTAGTTGATGAATATGCTCGTCGAGATAGTGCTTTGGAAGTTGTAGAGACTTCCCAAGGTTACAGTCTGCAATTACGATCGGATTTTCATGATTTGGTACAAACGCTGATTCCGGTGGAGTTGGGCGTAGGAGCTTTACGAACTTTGGCTGCGATCGCTCTTAATAGTCCGATGCTGCAAAGCGATTTAATCAATTTACGGGGTTCGGGAGCGTATCAACACGTTCCTGAGTTAGTCGAGCTTGGCTTTGTTCGTAAAAAACGTAGTGGCGATTCTCGTTCTTTCACTCTCCAAGTTACTCCAAAATTTCATCAATATTTTCAAATAGATAAATTACCTCAACCTTTTACCAATTTTAAGCAGCAACAACAACTGGAATTAGAATTACAGCCTGTAGCTACCCAAGCGGCAGAAAGCGCTTAGAAGAGTAATATTTGACCTATAGCTAGTATGAGGCGCAATTGTAATTAAACCGGAGCCGCGAGTATAACAGCATGGTAAATAACTTTATATTGCATATAAATAGCAATTGTGCTTACCGCATTATTTAGGCTGGGTCAAGGTGTCTCATACTCTTAGTATGGTTTACAGTAGAATTAGCAACAAAAGCGAAAATAATTGCCAATGGTGTTTGATCCAGACTTTTTGAACGACAATTTCGACCAACACCCGAATCAAAATATTTTTGACAACATTGAGGAAGATCCCAATCAGTTGCTCAAATATCTTGAACATCAACCTCCCGAGGTTTTAGCACGGGTAGCCCAGTCTGTTAGCCCCGAAATTAAACAAATCATTTCGCAAAACGTCCAAGGGCTTGTAGGAATGTTACCCCCAGCAAACTTTAACGTGCAGGTGACAACAGACAGGGATAATCTTGCTGGACTTTTGGCTTCAGCAATGATGACGGGGTATTTCCTGCGCCAAATGGAACAACGGATGAATTTAGATAATTTAACTAGTAAGTAGTCATGCATTGGTTATGAGTTATGAGCGTTATCAATCTACTCACGGCTCCCCGATTATTACCATAAGTAGTAATAGCCTGAAACCAGCGATTGTTAACTAACTCTTAACTCTTAACTGTTTATCTAAATTGAAAGTATCAGGTATTGAGTAAAGTTGAGAATTATTTAATATTTTTTTCAAAACTCTGTATTACCTATAGGGATAAGCTCCAGATTTAACTTTAAATGTTTGAAGTTTGCCTTCTCGTTTAACTTGAATTTGTAGAATATCTCCTACCGTTGAAGATTCCACGAATTTTTGGACTTGAGCAGAAGATTTGACGGGTTGTTTGTTAACTTTTTTAATTATGTCCCCAGGGCGCAATCCTGCTTCTTTTGCGGGGGAATTATCTGTGAGTCTTCTTACTAAAATGCCAGTTTCTTGCTTTAACTCAAAAGATGTTTCTTGACTCAATTGCTTTGTCTTAGCAGGTGTCAAATCCACCATCTCAATACCGAGGAAGGGATGCTGAACTTTCCCTTTAGTAAATAATTCGTCGGCGATACGGGCAGCAGTTTCGATAGGTATCGCAAAACCTAAACCTTGAGCATCAGCGCGAATTGCCGTATTTACCCCAATCACTTCACCTTGGGAATTTAATAATGGCCCTCCAGAGTTACCAGGGTTTATAGCAGCGTCGGTTTGAATAAAGCTGACTCGCTTGTCTGGAACCCCTACCTGTGCGCTGGTTCTATCGGTAGCGCTAATAATTCCAATTGTGACAGTATTGTCCAAACCTAGAGGATTACCGATGGCGATCGCCCATTGTCCGGGGATCAAATTACGAGAGCTTCCCAATTTGACATTAGGTAATTCCGAAGCGGGGATTTTGACTACGGCTACATCGGTAATTTTGTCAACACCGACCACCTTACCTTCAAAAGTGCGACCATCCTTAAGAGTTACCTGCACGGTATCAGTATCCGATACCACGTGAGCATTGGTCAACAGCTTTCCATCATCGCTCAATATAAAACCCGAACCCGTACCCCGTTCGATTCTTTCTTGGGGAAACGGCTGCTCATCCTCTCCAAAAAATCGACGTAAGAGAGGGTTTTTTAATGCTTTCGATATTGGATTAGCTACTTTACGAGTAGCATTAATTCGTACTACCGCAGAACCAGTTTTTTGGACTGCGCTAGCAATAAAATTCATTTCACCTCTTCCACTTCCAGCAGTTGACTGTCTGATTGGACGGTTAATAACACTTTCCGGAGGTAAAGCAGCGGTAACATTTTTAAATTGATTATAAGAGCGACTTTGTGGCAGGAAACGACTTCCTAATAAACCTGCACCACCACCAATTGCTACTAAAGAAAGGGAAACAGCCAATTGCTTTACAGATAACTTCATAACCATACGCTTTTATGACAGCAATGCAGATGCTAGTTTTATAATTTTAGTCAACAAAGAGACTAGTTGAGAGATAAGTTTGACAACAAAGGCATTAAAATATTTACCTTTGGATAATAAAATTAATAAGAATTAATCGATTTTAGATTTTCGCGCTTCAGGATTTTGGGTTAACCCGCGTTGAATAAATCCACAGAATCGAAGATTTGAAATTAACGGAAAATATTTTGCTTTAAGCAGCAATCCAAAATCTAAAATCCGAAATCCAAAATCCATATACGAATACAAGGTACTTAATCTTTAAAATAATCTATATATCAACTTATCATTTTTTATATACATGAGCTTTCGTTATTATTCAGTGTTGTTTTGTGGTTTAGCCGGTATAATTGGCTTATCCACATCTTGTAATTCTGCTTGGGCACAGTCTTCACAAAGAAATTGTCCGGCACCAGCCTTAGAACGTTTTGTGCGCCATCAAGTAGCACCAGAGGAAACTTTAGAAGGCATAGCACAAAGTTATAACATTACTTCTGCAACTATTATCCGCATGAATCCTGCAATACGTAACGGTAAAGTTACTGTAGGTAAAGAAATAATTATTCCTCCTTACGATGGCATTATCGTTAAAGTACCCAGGGGGCAAACTTTAAATCAAATTGCAGCAAAACATAAAATTCGTGCCGATGCGCTTTTTGAAGTCAATGGTTGTCAAGAAAATCCAAAAGTCGTTTTTGTTCCGCAACTTAAAAAATCGCAATCGACTCAACCATCAACAGAACCAAATGTTCTCGAAACTATTTCTAATTCTAGTAAATTAAATGGATATCCATTACCAGAAAATGCTGCTGTAGCTTTTCCATATGGGTGGCAAATAAATCCGAGTAACGGTGACGTATTCTTTCATAGCGGTATAGACTTGTCAGCACAACCAGGAACCTCCGTACAAGCAATTGGTGAAGGAGAAGTAGTATTTGCCCAAGAACAAGGTTCTTACGGCAATTTAGTAATTATCAATCACACTAGCGGAATGCAAAGTCGCTATGCCCATCTTCAGGATATCAAAGTTAGCGCCGGAGAGAAAGTAAACAAAGGCGATTTAGTCGGAACAGTAGGAAATACCGGAGAACCAACTTTGAAAAAACCCCATCTCCATTTTGAAATACGCAGCAGTTCATCTTTAGGTTGGGTAGCTAAAGATCCTAAAGAGTATTTAGGAAGATGAGAAGAGGGGGTGGTGGGGTGATGGGGAAGAGGGGGAAGTTAGTAGGTTGGGTTAGGCGCACGAAGGAATAATTGTTTTGACTGTAAATTAGCAGCGCCGTAACCCAACATTTGATCTCAGTAACCCTCAGACTGGAAGTCTGGGGCTACACAAGCAAAGCCCACCTCCGTGGGCTAATTTCAATATTCAATCATTCATAACTCCTAACTCCTAACTCCTAACTCCTAACTCCTAACCTTTGACCTTTAACCTCTAACCTTTGACCTTAATCAATTTCATTCCCGATAAAGCAAATCTTTTAAATGCAACGTCTGCTTGTTCTGAATAATCTACAACTCCAGGTACTACCACGGGAGAGGTGCAATCTTCGAGAAGATAAACTTTTTTGGCAAGGTTAATATCTATTTTCTTAATATCTGTTAATAAATCGTCGATTGTCCAAGCTACACAATGACTTTTTGCTTGTCCGGCAATGATGATTTTATCAAAGTCTAAAAGCTGTTTGATTAAACGGTTATTTTTTTCTGCAATTTGACTATTATCAAAACTTTGTAATATTTCTGGACTTAATACCGAATAATTTTCAGTTAAAGGATTATTTCCCTTAATTTCAAATTGTGGTTGAGAATTGCGAGCGATCGAGTGAAAAAATATTGCTTCCTCCACCGAAGAAACTAAAGCGTGTCCAATTCCACCTAACATCGAATGATATGACCAAACCGTGAGGGGATATTTGCCGTTGTCGGTGAGTTTCTTGACGTAATGATAAGCGTATTTTTCTAAAAATTCGTAATCGTATCCCAAACTATAGCTAACTGCCGGGTTTACCTTCCAATTACCATTATTAATATCATCTGGAACAATATTAGTAGCCGAAGGAATCGGATGTTTTCCAGCGGAATTTACCCAAAATATCGGATGGAAAATTTGCATCGCGGTGTGAGTATCCATCGTCGGGATGATTGTAGTAATTTCACTCAAGTTACGATAAATAAATTTGCACAAACGTATATTATCTTCAATTGCACCTTTTCCCGACTTGCCGCCGACGAATAATTCAAAATCGGGAATACAAAAAGTGTTTTGCACATCAATTAATAAAAGACAAACGCGGGTTTTATCTTCAGAAGCTGGTTTGATATTGTGTTGCTTTGCCCAT
>CAYMZW010000462.1:1200-5856 GCA_964395005.1 uncultured Rivularia sp. | reverse complement strand
CGGATGGAGTTTGGCAACGGATGGAGTTTGGCAACGGATGGAGCTCGCGGAGTTAGGAGTTTTAACCAATAACAATGCCCTATGCCCTATGCCCCATGCCCAATGTCCAATTCTCAGTATCCAACAACTATCAACTATCAACTATCAACTAACTTTTGCAGAATGTCCGAATTATATCAAGTAATAGAACAAGCATTTAAAAGACCGATGGTTTCCTACGATCCATCAAGACAATCATTGAAAGCTTGGGTAATGTTTTGTTTGCGAGATAAAGGTTTTAAAGTGGTATACGCTCAAAATGCAGACTTTGCTATTGAAAGAAAAGGTGAAAAACTTTATTTTAAAGTCTCCGAAACAGCCGACAATTTAGACAAACAACTTAACTGGGTTGTCTGGGATAATAGCGCTGCAACGGCTATTGTAATTCCTGCTGAATGAGGATAAGAAAGTTAGGAGTTAGGAATTAGGAATTAGGAATTAGGAGTTAGGAATTAGGAGTTAGGAATTAGGAGTTAGGAGTTAATCAACAATTATCCGTGGAATCAGTGTAATCCATTTAATCAGTGTTCGGAGTTAAGAAATTATTCTTCACCTTTAACCTTTAACCTTTAACCTTTGACCTTTGACTGTAGGGAATACCTAAAGCTGCGGGAGGTGGGGATTTCCTGAAAAAACCAATTAGGGCTAACAGTGCGATCGCATAAGGTAACATAATTAGAAATTGATAGGGTATATTTACACCCAAAGCCTGAATTCGCAACTGTAGAGCTTCTGTCGCACCAAATAAAAGACTCGCTAATCCACTACCTATGGGATGCCATTTACCAAAAATTAAAGCAGCTATGGCAATAAATCCTTTTCCCGCAGTCATCCCTTCAGCAAAGTATTTTATCTGTACTAAACTCAAATAAGCTCCTCCTAAACTGGCAAGACAACCACTTGCAACTACTGCCAAATATCGAACCTTTACCACTGAAATTCCGGCAGTATCGGCAGCTTGGGGATATTCTCCCACGGCACGCAATGTTAAACCGGGGCTGGTATGAAAGATAAAATATGTACTAAAAATAATTAAAAATATCAGTAAATATACGAAAATATCTTGTTGAAATAAAAGCTCGCCAATAAAAGGTATATTCGCAAATCCAGGAATCCTAATTGCTTCAAATCCCGCTAATTTTTGCACGTTACCATCATTAAACACCAATCGCGCTGAAAATGAGGTTAATCCAGACGCTACCAAATTAATCGCCAATCCAGACACCAACTGATTAACCCGCAAACTTACGCATAAAAAAGCATGAAGCAATCCCACCATACCCCCAGCAACAACAGCAGCTAATACACTTAACCAAGGATTACCAGTGTAAAAACTAGCGGCAGCACTAGCAAAAGCGCCAGTTAATAACATTCCTTCCAAAGCAATATTTAATACTCCCCCGCGCTCCGAATACATTCCACCCAAAGCCGCAAAGGCAAGGGGAATGGCTAAACGGATGCTGGCTGCTAAGTAATCGGTGAAGAAAGACATTCGATTTTAGATTTTAGATTTTAGATTGGGGATTGGGCATGGGGCATGGGGCATGGGGCATGGGGCATGGGGCATTGGTAATTGATAATTGGTAATTGATAATTGGTAATTGATAATTGGGTTTTTTCGTTTAAAAACAGCAAGGAATCTGCTCGGCTCCCACTACGAATACTTTTATGATTGCTATTTCCCCATTATCAATGCCCAATGCCCAATCCCCTTCGGCCCAATCCCCATTACAATTTCTTTGATTCCAAAGCTAAACCGATGGCAATAAACAACACTGTTAATCCCTGAATTGCAAATACTACCGTTACCGGAACACCTGCGCTACGCTGCATGACATTTGCACCACTCCGCAATGCTGCAAAAAATAAAGAAGCTAATACCACACCCAATACGCTACCACGACTGAGAAAGGCGATCGCGATCGCGTCAAACCCATAGCCCGGTGAAACTTCTTCAAATAAGCGATATTTCAACCCCATGACTTCACAACTACCAGCTAATCCAGCCAATCCACCGGCTAAAATCATTACTAGCATTATGGTTCGTTTTACAGAAATTCCAGCATAGTTAGAAGCAATGGGGTTAAATCCCACTGTTGTAATTTGATAACCCAAAGGAGTTCGCTGCAATAATATCCATAACATTACGGCTACTAATAAAGCTAGGAAAATTCCTGCATTTGTCAATCCTCCAGGCAACATTGGCAATTGAGCAGATTTGGCAATCAATGGTGAATAAGGGCTTGGTGCATTTTCTGCTTTGAGGGGATTCTGCACTAAATAACTAATTAAATTCACCGCAATATAATTGAGCAGCAACGTGGTAATTACTTCATTTACACCCTTAACTGCTTTTAAATAACCGGGAATCCAACCCCAAACTGCACCAAATAAAAATCCAACAAACAACCCCAAAGGTATATGAATAAATACTGGTACTTGCACGTACAACCCGACTATTGTACTTCCCAAAGCACCCAAGTAAATTTGTCCTTCTCCACCAATATTAAATTGCCCTGCTTTTAAGGCTATCAGTACTCCCAAACTGGTAAATAACAAAGGAGCCATTCTAGTGAGAGTATTGCCAAATCCGAAATAATCAAACAGCGACTCTTGAAAAAGTGCTGTATATGCTGCGATAGGATTTGCACCTGCAAAAATAATCAGAATTGCACCTACTATTAAAGCCGATGCAATAGCAATTATCGGTGAGAGAATTGGTAATAAGGATTTAGTAAGCTTAGTTGTCGTTGGAGGAACCATTTTTTATTTAATTACTTCCAAATTCCCAACTTACTACTAAATAAGCATCTATTTTTCTTAAATTATTTATCGAAGGCACCCTACAATACAAAGAATATTCACCTGCTCTCCTTGTCACCCCCTCTCCCCCTCTCCCCATCTCTTCTTCCCCCTCCCATCAAAAAACCAACTTCTTCCACTGTCGCTGTCTTCGCGTCTAATACACCAACAAACTCACCTTGATACATTACCGCAAGGCGATCGCTAATTGCCATCACTTCTTCTAACTCAGTAGAAATGTATACAATCGCCGCTCCCCGCTCTCTTTCTTTTAATAATCGTTGCTGTACAGTTTCTGTGGCTCCCACATCCAAACCTCTTGTCGGCTGCATGGCTACAATCAATATCGGGTTTCCCGCCAATTCCCTTGCTAAAACTACCTTTTGTTGATTTCCCCCTGATAGCTCCCAGACTTTTACATCAACCCCCGATGCTCGAATATCAAATTCTTCGATTGCAGAGATTGCCCGATTTTTAATTATTTGCGGTTGTAATAAGAAATTACGACAAAAGGGTAATTTCCTAAAAGCTTTCAAAATCAAGTTTTGAGCAATACTATATTGCAATATCAAACCCATTTTTTGCCTATCTTCAGGGATATAACCTGTATTTGAATTTTGAGTAAATTTAATTTTCCCTGCTTCGATGTTTCGGACTTTTGCTAAAGCATCGGCTAATTCTCGCTGCCCATTTCCATCTACTCCAGCGATACCCAAAATTTCTCTTTCTCTAAGTTCAAAAGATATATTATTTACAGTATTTACACCTCTATCGTCTGCTACTTGTAAATTATTTACCGATAAAACTACTTTTCCGGGAGTTACTGAGGATTTATTTAGTTGAAAACCAACTTCTCTTCCTACCATTAATGCTGCTAATTCTGAAGCAGTAGTTTCTGAAATATTTTTATTTGCGACTACTTTACCTCGTCGTAATACCGTTACGGTATCGCAAAGGTTCATTACTTCTTCTAATTTATGGCTAATAAAAACGATTGTATTACCAGTTTCTGCAAGTTGACGGAGGATTTTAATTAAAGATTGAACTTCAGAAGGTGTTAAAACAGCCGTTGGTTCGTCAAGAATCAATAATTTAGCTTGACGGTAAAGAACTTTGAGAATTTCTACTCGTTGCTGGGTTCCTACTGGTAATTCTCCAACTTTAGTTTCAGGGTTAATTTTTAAATTATAGTAGTTGGATAAATCGGCTATTTTTTGCTGTTTTTGTTTAAGATTTAATGACCAATTTCTATCAATTCCGAGAATAATATTTTCTGTAACGCTGAACTGAGGTACTAGCATAAAATGTTGATGAATCATGCCAATACCGAGTTTAATTGCTGTATCTGGTGATGTAATATTTACTGGTTTATTCTGTAAATAAATTTGTCCGCTATCGGGTTGATAAAAACCACTAATTATATTCATTAAAGTGGTTTTACCTGCACCATTCTCTCCTAAGATAGCGTGAATTTTACCAGAATCTATCTCAAAGCTGATATTATCATTAGCAAAGAAGGTACCAAAAGATTTTGAGATATTTTCTAAACGTAAAAATGACATTTTATTGTTTATAATATTTTATTTATAAAAATTAAAAATTACTTCCCTCTTCTTGATATGTTCTAACTTACGCAAGCCCCCCTTTTTAAGGGGGGTTGGGGGGATCTAGAATGTCTAGAACACGCTTATTTCCGTTATCGCTGCGTAAGTCCTAATATACATATTTAACCAATTTTGATTTTATTATCTATAATTCCCTGCTTTGCGTCCAAAACTTTTTTCTGAACATCTTCCGGCACCATATCACCAAATT
>CAYMZW010000462.1:0-1100 GCA_964395005.1 uncultured Rivularia sp. | reverse complement strand
TGCTTTGCGTCCAAAACTTTTTTCTGAACATCTTCCGGCACCATATCACCAAATTTTCCTAAGCTAAGAATATCGGATTCTTCTAAACCAATTTTATAAATCTCACCTTTCAATTGTTTATTTTTCGCCAATTCTGCTATATAAACTATTGCTAAATCCATTCTTTTAACGGCACTGGTTAAAACTGCTTTCGGCGCTATTTCTAATTGATCTTTGGTATTTCCAAAAGCATAAACGCCTTTTTCGGCGGCGGTTTGTAATACTGCTGGTGACGCATTATCCAACCATTGAAAAACTACATCAGCACCAGTAGAAATCAATGCCAATGTAGCTTCTTTTGCCTTAGAAACATCATTCCAATCTCCTGTAAAAGTAGAAGAAACTTTAATTTGAGGATTAACTGATTTTGCACCTAATTCTAAACCGCGTAATTCTTCCTCAGTCGCTGCAAATTTTTGTCCGGCAATGTAAGCTATTTGATTAGATTTTGTCATGGAAGCAGCAACAATTCCACACAAATAACTAGCTTGTTGGTGATTTATACGTAAAGCAGCAATATTTTCTCCTTGAATTGCACCATTTACAGCGATAAAAAATGTATTGGAAAACTGAGGTGCTACTTGTTGAATTGCTGCATCAAATTGTCCTCCGTGGGCAAATATAAGATTATAATTCTTACGAGCAAAATCTGTTAAAGCCTCTGTTTGTTCGGCTTGGGGAATTTGTTCTAAAAAAGCTGTTTCCCCACCAAGCTTTTCCCTCGCTAACTGTACGCCTTCATAACCAGACTGATTCCAAGTTTTATCAGTAATCGATCCTGGAAGTGCAATGGCTATTTTAAAAGCATCCTCACCATCAGTTGTGGTTGAACTTTGGTTATTATTGCAAGCTTTTAGTAGTAAACTAGTACCAAAAACTGCGGAACTATACCAAATAAATTGACGGCGACTAAAATTAATTGACATAAAAATAAAAAAAGTACTCGGCGGTTAAAACCACAAGCAAAGTCTTAAGTAAGTCGGTGTTGTAAATCGTAATCAGGGCAAGGGAGTAGGGAGCAGGGAGTAGGGAGTAGGGAGTAGGGAGTAGGGAGTAGGGAG
>CAYMZW010000461.1:0-5857 GCA_964395005.1 uncultured Rivularia sp. | reverse complement strand
CTTGATGATTTTGACTAAAATTAGAAACGGGAACTATACGAAAATTACCTTCATCGCGATATTCGGTTTCGATAATTTTGTTTTGAACTCCTCCAGGCCGCCATTTTTTGGGAACAACTACCGTGACTTCAATATCAGATTGTAATCGAGATAAAGCGCGTAATTTTTCGCAATTTAAATCAACTATATACGTATGACTGGCTACTAATATTTTCATAATTTTAGAGAATAGTTTTTATAAAAAGGGAGTAGGGAGTAGGGAGTAGGGAATAGAAAATTAAGATCCCCCCAACCCCCCTTTATAAAAGGGGGGCTTTCTTTTTATTTCTCTCCAAACTCTTAAAAAAAGCTTTTCTTTACTCTGTGTACTCGATTCTGCGGTTTAATAATCAATGTTTTTCAGAAACTTCCAACAGGTTTTCTAGAACTTGTTTTTGCAACTTCAATTTGCTTATCTTGCTGAGTATAAACTTGTCCGTCATTCCATAATGACTGAATCTTTGTTCCTAAAGCATTCAAAAAGCCCAAGCTATAAAAAACACCGCGAGTTAAGATTTTGATCGGAGAGCCGCTTTTGTGACAGGGAGGCCTTCCCAAGACGTGACAGTCAAACAAACGAGCGTAAAAACGCAAAGCTTGATTGACGTTTAAGTTATTTAACCCCAATAAAAAATGATTGTGATAGAAGGTAAACTGATATTTTGTTGAACGAGTACTGATATCGTGGCAACCACCCGTTTCTTCTCCTAAATGCACTAAATGTGCTTCTGGATCGTACCAAATTTTATATCCTGTCTGGCGAATGTGCAGGCAAAAATCCGACTCTTCCCGCACCGCGCTTCCGCGAAATCTTTCGTCAAAATGCAATCCGTATTTAGTAAATAGTTCGCAACGAAAAGACATATTGCAACCCCTCGCGGTTAAAACGAACTGGGGTTTTGTGGTGTGTACTAAATCAATATAATACCAAGCAACTCCGGGGTCCATTGCTTGAGGAGGTAGATATTCAAGCTCTGTATAATTACCTTCTCCCTGCGTATAACCTTTAGCAGAGTCTTCCATTTTCATACGGTCGAATACTCTTCCCGCGACAGCCCCTATTTCTGGGTTTTGATAATTTTTTGCGTGCGCTGCTAAAAAACCCGGTTCTAACAATACATCATCATCAATAAATAGAATTATCTCACCCGCAGACCGCCGCACCGCATAATTACGCGCTCCGGGTAAACTTGCCCAATCCAATCGATACCATTGAATTTTACCTGCTGTAGATTGTTCTTCTAAATAAGCTTCAATTTCGGGTTGATGTTTCGGAGTTTGGTCTACCACCAAAACTTCATAATTAGAATAATCTTGTTTAAGCACATCCACGATGCTATCTCGCAACGCTGACTCGCGCCCGTAAGTCGGTATAATTACTGAAATTAAAGGGTTTGACATATAAGATTTTTTGTTAGTTGTTAGTTGTTAGTTGTTAGTTGTTAGTTGTTAGTTGTTAATATCTCCTTGTCCCCTCGTCCCCTTGTCTCCTTGTCCCCTATCCTGTTCACAGCGGGTTTTCTACTCTTTTCTGCTTACGCTTCCTTTTGGTAGATACTTTCTGCTCTTGCTCAATTTGTTGTTGCTCTTCTTTTAGTCTTTCTAGCTTGTCTATTTCTGGCAATTTGAAAAGCACCCCTGCAAAAAACCAGTAGTAAACAGCAACCGGGTCAACATCTAAAGGATAATAATAGGTGTTGTAACTTATAAACAATATAAACACCCATAAAGCTGCTCCGTAACCACGGAAATTACGGTTTTTTACTTTACGGTAAGTTTGGAAGGCAGTAATTGTTAGGGTAGTGACTAATCCTAAAAATCCTAATACTCCCAGAATTCCCACTTCATACATGACTTTGGGATAGTATGTTTCTACTAATTTAGTTGGTCCCATTATTCTCGCTGAGTTGGTTGCTTTTCCCAAACCGTTTCCTAATGGGTTTTTAGTATTGTGAGAAACTTCTTCAAATTGCTGGGTAATAAATTCGTAAGGTGGCGAAGCGTTCCAACGGCTGATAAAGCTATCAAGTCTTTCTTGAACAATTACGGGATTGCTGGCGATCGCAATTGTTAAAACCAAAACTAGTCCACCGAAAATGGGAACAAATCTTTTAAGGTTGGCAAGTTGTCCTGTAAGTAGTAGCAATAATACTAAGCACGCAGGTACTAAAGCTAAGGCAATTCTTTGTCCGGAAATCACAGCATTGACAAATACTGTTGCCAAAGAAAGCAAACCAACTATCCTCCATTTTGCGTCGGGATCGCTGAAGCCGGTACCGAAGGTGAAGAAGGTGCTAGAAATTAAAAACCATGCCCATTGCCACGGTGCTACAAAGGTACCCGGTAGCCGAATCATCCCTTGACTGGGACTGAAAACCAATGCACCACCAATAAAGCATCGAGCCGATAATGTTGCTTTAAATAAATCTTGTCCAACAGCCCCACGAGTTCCTGGACAGATGCCCACAACTAATAATGCATATTGAACAATTCCCAATAAACAGCACAAAAGTATCAAGCTTACTTGGACTCTGGATACAAACAGAAAATCTTTTTTGTTGCGAATCAAATAGTAAGCACAGGTTATTAAGGGTATGTAACCCATAAATACCTTGAGTCCTAGAATCCCCATTCCTAACGGCATTGACTTCGGTGGTGTTTTAAATAGCGGTGGTGGAGGTGGAAAAAACTGCTGCATTGCATTGATAAACAACAGCGTACAAATACATAAGCCTAATAAAAGAAATAATGGCTTTTTGATGCCTTGCGGGATGATGAAAGGTAAATTCTGCTGGCGGCATTTTTGCCACAGCGCCATAACTGCCGGAATGTAAAAGCCATCTTTTGCTAATTGAAGTATCGCATTTCCACCGAGCAGATAAGTTACTGTACCTGCAAACGGTACGTAGAAAATAAACCCGAACAAAGCTTGACGGGGATATTTGTAAGAAAGCGCTAGTACTATTACCCCCATCGTTGCAGGTACGGCTAATTTGATTCCTACGGCAAAAAATGCCGCAATCCCTAAGACAAGACCTACTCCTCCAGATTTGGTGAGTAGGTCGATAAGTTCTTGCTTTGCTCTAGTTGCCTTGCGCTTCTGCGCTAACTTCTCTTTGATAGTCAGTTTTGGTTGTTCTTTTTCTAACTGCTTTTTGTTATTTTTGCCTTTTTTATGCTTATTTTTTTTATTTTGACTTTTTTTGGACTTGGACTTGAGCATATAAAATTTTAGATTTTAGATTTTAGATTAGTAGATAGTTGTTAATTGTTAGTCGTTGGTCGATAAGATCCAAAAGCTAACATTATTACATTGTATTCGTTAGGTTAGTTGGTCAATAAGGATAAAAAAAGAACAAAGGATATATCATTCCCTCTTCCCTATTCCTCACTTATCAACAATTAACCACTAACCACTAACAACTATCTAAATTTTCCAATCTAAATTCTTAAAATCTTCTATGCTGCCAAATTCATCTGCACTACATCAACCAATTCTTTTGTCCAATGGTTAGCATCTGCGGCAGCTTCAGCTTCTACCATGACTCGGATTAAAGGTTCCGTACCTGAAGCCCGAACTAATACTCTGCCAGAGTCACCCATTGCTGCCTCGGCACGAGAAATAGCATCCTGCAAGGGTTGACAGTCTTTCCAACCTACCCGCTTTTCTCTATCTTCTACTCGCACGTTATGCAATAACTGTGGATAAGTAGAAAAGCTTTGATTTACCATTTCGGACAAAGGCACGTCTGCTTGATGTACCAAAGCTGCTATGTGTAAAGCTGTTAATAAACCATCTCCAGTTATGCCGTAGTGACGGCAAAGAATATGACCGGATTGTTCGCCTCCTAGCATGGAGCCAGCCCGCAGCATTTCTGCTTGTACGTGTTGATCTCCAACTGCTGTACGTGTAAATTTACCGCCGATTCGGTTCCACGCTCTTTCAAAGCCTAGATTCGCCATCACGGTAGAAACAATCAAATTGTCTGGCAATTCTTGTTTCTGCTGTAAAGACTTACCCCACAGATAAAGAATGTAGTCGCCGTTAATTTCTCTTCCGGTATTGTCTACTGCCAATACTCTGTCTGCATCACCATCAAATGCAAAGCCTAAGTCGGCACTGTTTTCTTTTACAGATGCTCTCAATTTACCTAAATGAGTCGAACCGCAATCAACATTGATGCGATCGCCATCTGCACAATTGTGTAGGGAAATAACTTCTGCCCCTAACTCTTTAAATACAGAGGGTGCTAAACCAACTGCCGCTCCCCATGCTAAATCTAAAACAACCTTCATTCCTTGGAGATTTATATTTCCATGTAGCGGCTGTTTTAATATTTGAGCATATTCTTGTATCATCTCCGGACGCGAGTAATGCCGTCCGCAATTACTTATACTCACCGCAGGTGATGATTGACCGCGTAAACCCGCTTCAATCTCTCTCTGCAATGCTTTGGATAGCTTAATGCCATCAGCACCAAAAATCTTGATGCCGTTGTCTTCTGGTGGATTGTGGCTCGCAGAAATCATTACTCCACCTACCGCATCTGTGATGCTGCTTAGATAAGCAACGCAAGGTGTAGGACACAAACCTAAATACCACACCTCTAACCCAGCTGCGGTTAAGCCAGCGCTCAAAGCCATTGCCAGCATATCGCTAGAGTTACGAGAATCTTGTCCGAGGATTACAGGGCCAAGATTAGTCGCACGACTACGCAATACAATACCCGTCCAAAAGCCCACCTGCAATGCCAAAGGTGCGCTTAATAACCCGCCGACTTTTCCGCGAATTCCATCAGTACCAAATAGAGGAGATTTTGGCAACACCAAAGAATTATGCCCGAAACCGCTTGCAGAGGCTTTTTTCCATCCACTAGCCTCCGACGCAGAATCCCCACGAATGTCACCGTGACTTCTAGTTAGAAATGATACCATAACTTTAGAAAACTCCACACACTCACACAGGAGAATAACACTTTATACATGATTGAACAATTCCCGTTGAATACCTTTTCATCAGGACTGTTTTATATACCGTTTTTATTTTCCTCTTTATAAATTTATTCTAATTTAAGTACTTTTGAGCAAACATACATATAAATTTTATCAAGCAAATATGAAGATTATATCAAGTCAGTATTATCCCTGATAGAATTAAAGACTTATTTAAACAGTTTTTAAAGTTAGTTTAAAGTCATTTTAAGTTACTAATTTAATTTTTGGTAAATTATGCCCCTAATATATTTAAAAGATTATTTTGGGTAGAGAGAATATACAAATTACCTGTATCTTTCTACATTAGAATTAATACGTACTAACTTGCTATAAAAAATACATTGCTGAAATAGATGCTTTGAAACAAATACGATCTATTTTGAAACAAATTAACTTATTTTAATAATCCTTAATATAAATACAAGCTTTATAGAATTGACATAAGCTTTGTATGGTAATGGCAGAACCCACTTATTTAACATGCTTAAGAAATTTTAATAGAAATTATCATCAATTAGCTCTAATGTTACCTTTTAGTAGTTGTTTTCAGTATGGACGGTTACAGATGAAGGAAGTTGAATATGGCTGCACGAGCATATTGAATCGTTACAAGTGAGTTGGGATTAGGGACATGATTCCCGTCATAACTTCGGTTCTCCGATTGCAAGGCAGGCTTTAAGAGCTTCCACTCATTTAAAACTTCATATTTTGAAACCACCAGTAGAATAGTTAACCTTTTTATTGTTGAGAAATTTAGCATGAGTAGCAATTTAGCAACCAAATTACGTGTAGGCACCAAAAAAGCCCACACAATGGCAGAAAA
>CAYMZW010000460.1:0-5863 GCA_964395005.1 uncultured Rivularia sp. | reverse complement strand
AATCCTTGTAACATTGATAAATCGTTGTTTTTTTGTAGTACGCAGCTTGTTTTTAAGGCTATTTTTAAGGATTTACAAAACTTATTTAGGTTGCTGTTTACATTGCTTAATTTTAGATAGATATCTATTTGAATTGTGTTTATATAATGTGGGATAATTTTAAGCTTTCTAAACGCAGAGGAACACAAAGGTAAGCGCAAAGGTACGCGGAGTTTAGAAGGGGATGATTTTTATAAAGAAGGCGATCGCCTTTAATGTTGGTTTAGGGAATGTGGAATTAATTGGTAGATTTCGGATAAATAGCAAAGTAAACCTTTGAAACCGTTATTTGATTTATATTTTTAATTTTCGCGTGATGTGCATTAAAATATCAAAGACCATCGTGTGATTGCATAAAAGATAATCAAAAATTTTTCAATTTTATTTGATTGAAAAAAATTTTTTAAATGGTAAAGATATGGGATAATTAAATAAATGAGAATTAATATTATACATAATGGGATGGTGCTGAAATTTTTAGAACGAGCAAGCCTCCCCATTATAAAAAATGCTTTCTACAATGAATAATACCATGAAAGCGGTTGCAAATAAAAAATTTCGCTTTATTCTTGTCTCAAAAAAAGAATGAGAAATAATATATACCGTATTAATGAAAAAGTAAGTAATTCTCTCATTATATGTACAATTATACAGATGTATATAGATGTGTTAGGTAAAATTGAAAACCTATAATTGTTTAAGTAAGGTAAATTGGTCGTTTTTAGCAACCGAGAAAGTTGCTTTTAATCTGTATTAACCTTTCAACATCACTTCCTATTACCATCTCTCTTCAACCTCTTACCGAGCGGGTCTTCAGCGGTTTTTTAATCATGAATTGTGTTGACTTGAGCTAAAGCTCTGACTACCAACAGATATTTTTTAATTAATTGCGGAGTGTTGAGTAAATGGTGGGTTAGTAACCCACCCTACAAATAATTACAAATAAACTCACGAAGGTGGGTTTAACTTGTGTAGCAGAGTCCCCAACGTTGCATAGAAGCCCATTGGCAAATAGCGTACAGTTTCAACCGTCGGATAATCATTATCAATTACCGATTAGCAATTACCTAAGTACCCTTCCGAGTGCGAATATCTTGCGGTATATGATAGCGATCGCCTAAAAATTCGAGCAAAGGGCCATGACCATCAAATTGAACCATACTTACCGAAGCAACTAAAATATTAATCCGATGGCGATAGCGTCCTAAATCAATACCTAATAAACTGCAAAGCATAATCCGAATCGTAGCTTTGTGAGAAACCACCAAAACATTACCTTGAGGATGTTTCTCCCGAATTTCGGCAATTACAGGCATAGAACGATTTGCGATATCTACCGCAGTTTCTCCACCCTTCGGAGCATTCCAAGCAGGCTCTGTTAACCAATTAATATAATTTTCGGTGTAATTTTCCTGAGCAAAATCTTTACTTTTACCTTCCCATTCACCATAACTACCTTCCCTAAGCCCATCCCGCAACTGCATATCAATTCCCATAGCATCGCAAAACGGTTTAGCAGTTGCAACAGTACGCTTCATCGGACTAGCGTAGACAGCTTCCCACTGAAGTTTTCTATAAGCATCAGCAAAAGCCTCCGCCATATTCACCCCTTCCGGCGTTAGCTCGGCATTAGTTTCGCCACAAAAATCACCACTTTGGCTAAAAGTAGTTTCTCCATGTCGCAAAAAATATAAATTAAGAGTCATAAACTGTATCGCGATTAAAGCAACCAATAATGTACCTAGCAATCCTATCGAAAATCAGTTAGCAGTGAGCAGTTATCAGTTAACAGTGAACAGTTATCAGTGAACAGTTATCAATTAGGGAGTAGGGAGTAGGGAGTAGGGAGTAGGGAGTAGGGAGTAGGGAGTAGGGAGTAGGGTTGGGGGGAGTAGTTATCAGTGAGCAGTGAGCAGTTATCAATTACCAATTACCAATTTTAATTCCTAACTCCTAACTCCTAACTCCTAACTCCTAACTCCTAATTCCTAAATAAAGTCGTTGGCGCAACAGGAGCAATACTATCGTCAAATCCTCCTACTTGATTGCTTCTTAGTACCCATAACCTAGCCCCTTGCTTGAGAAAAATTTTGGCGGTTTCGTCTTGCGCTCTTTTAGGAAATACGGTGCGCCAACTTTTGAGCATTTTGATGGCAGTTGTAATAATGTTGTCGTTTTTATTATTAATTCCAAATAAATCTTGAACGTTTTGCTGCCAATCTCGTCGTATAACTCCCAGGGGAATTAACTGTTTTTCTAAAATATTTCCTAAAGTAATTAACTCGTCAAAATACTGAGTTTGTTTATCTTCTGGATGCTTTTGTAACCATTGATTAATTGTGGGGTTTGATTCTACTAATTTCCGTATATCGTGAATTGTGGCGTAAAGTGCTTGGTTGGAATCTTGAACGCAGGAAGCTGTTGGTGTGATTAATGATGCACCAGTTCCATCTCCGACGCGATAACGGGCTGTAATTTCTCTAAGTTCTTCAATAAATTCTTTTAAAGGAGATAATTTAACTCCGTCAAAATCATAATCGCTAGTTATCGGCTCGTATTTTATTAAAATATCGCATACCGGACGAGTTCCCAACCAACCCTGCCACAAAGAACCCATATAAGCTGCCCAAGTTATACTTCCCGAAATGATTCCGTCTACATTGTTACCATAAACTTGATAGTAAACGATATCGAAACGTAATTCCGATGTAATGCGATCGCGCACTACTTCTGCAATCCCGTAGGAAAAATGACCTGGAACCGGAAGCCAAGCGGCTGCTTCTGCTTTTTTACCGCCGATGCCGCCAAATAAATGCATTGCCAAAGCTTTATCACCTAAACGCCATTCAGATACGGCGCTTTTAGCATCTTTATTTGCTGCTAATAAAACTGTCTGACACTTTCCTTTTTGGAATTTAGTTTTTGCCCAAATTCCTCGTTTTATATATTTAAAGATTTCTGAAGATTTAGTAATAACTTTTTGTGGTTCTAATTTAACTAAAGCGCGGGGTTCAATTGCCTGTACGATAAAAGTACCATTGGCATCGGGTGCCCCGTAAATATACCAACCTTGAAAATTAAGTTGCGATTTTTCGATATCTTTATTACTTGAACGATTAATGCCTCGTTTGTCTTTTGGCACTTGCGGTATGCAAATTGTTTCTTCAATTCCCTTGTAAAAGTTTTTAGTTGCTTTGTTGTAGTGACAAACTTTAAATAAATCGCTATGTGATTCTATTCTTGCTAAAATTTTTACCAAACCCACTAAACGCCCAGTAATTTGAATGGGTTCTTGTTTAATAATTAATTGCGTTTCTCCTGCTGAATTGCTTTCTACTTCTGGTTGCAATAGCATAACGCAGACATCATCCATCGTCCTTGCACCTGCTAAAGATTCTAAAGGATCGACTTGAGAACGTCCATCCAATCTTACGGGATGAATAAAACCTCCTTGATGACTTTTCTTAGCTTGCTTGGTAAAATTAACGTCAAAGCTTACCCGTTTCACATATTCTTGTACTTTAATGTCATCACTCCACTTCAACTTCACAACCTTACCGAGCAAATGTATATATGAATCGGGAGCATTTTGAACTTCAAATTCCACAAAACGCTCGTTTTGACATTCAACTGGTAAAATTAAACGGCCACTCCATTCTGCAACAGGTTGATATTGTCGATTAACTGTTTGATTAATAGGATAATATTGGCTATGAAATAAAGGCGAATTGCTGTTAATTTTATAGTTCGATGATTTATGTGAAGACTTTTTAGAAAGAAGCCGATAAACAATAAAGCCAATTGTCAGCCAGACTACAAATATTACTATTTCTGTCATATTTTTTTGTAAATTATTATGCCGTATTTTCTGTATTTAATACACATGAAAATATAAAAAATTGTATCTTGTATCATCTTATCTTGTAATTCTACCGGGCAATTACTGTATTTTTAACCTACATACAAATTTAAAAATAAACCCTGGTGGATAAGGAGTAAAGATGTCTAATAAAATTGCAGTTGCAGCCTTAAGTTTGCTATTAACAGCAGCGCTACCCGGTGTTGCTTCAGCGGAAACCGTAATGCAAAAAGTTAAACGCACGGGGGTACTGACAGCAGGAACCAGTAAAGATGCTTTCCCTTTTGCTTATAGAAATAAGGAAGGGCAATTGATTGGTTATTCAGTAGATATGCTCAAACTTATTCAGCAACAGTTAGAAAAAGAACTTGGTAAAAAAATCCAACTTAAATTAGTCGCACTCAATACAGACGAACGCATTCCCAATATAGTTAATCAAAAGGTTGATATAGTTTGTGATGCCAGCAGCTTTACCTGGGAACGTAATAAAAGTGTAGATTTTTCCTTTAGTTATGGTGCAACTGGTACCAATTTGTTAGTTAAAAAAACAAGTACTATAAACGAGCCAAAATCCCTGATTGGCAAGCGCATCGGCGTACTCCCAAAAACCACAAACGAAAAGGCGATCGCGACAGCGCAACCACAAGCAAAATTAGTATATTTCAAAGACAGAGAAAAAGCATATGCAGCTTTACAACAAGGAAAAATAGATGGCTTTGCTTCCGATGGTATTCTTTTAGAAGCATGGTTAAGCACAAGACCAAATTTAACTAACTTTAAAGTAGTACCAGATCGACCATTATCTAGAGAAGGTATTGCCTGTATGGTTCCCGAAAATAATTCCGATTTCCTCGATACCGTAAACTATACCTTCTACGGGTTTATGCAAGGATTTGTAAATAATGAAAGTAAATACGTAACCATATTCGATCGCTGGTTTGGAGAGAGAGGAGCAATTCCTTTAAATCGCGATTTACGAGAACTTGCAGTGGAAACTATGCGAATAGTTATAGATTCCTATCAAGACATTCCTCAAAAATAAGTATTAGGAGTAGGGTTAGAAGGAGAAAACATTTTACCATTACTTAATTTTTGGCGTTGCTGAATCCGGGTATGAATTTAGATGTAGAGACGCGAACCCTTGCGTCTCTACAACCGTTTCGATTTTCCAATCAACCCGTTTCATACATCAAATCAGCAACGCCTAATTTTTTAATATATTCCTTGCGAGGTATTGAATATAAATTCATCGCAACGCTAACATATTTTTATACCGCCAGACTACAGGGAGTAATCTGACGGTATACAGGGAACACACTAAACACATTAATAGTCTTCCAGGGAAGAAAACTACTCGGTTTGCTAGTAAATTGGGTATTTGATTGAATCTTTATCTTCGCATACACAAATTATTACCTTCAATAGCAGTTAAGCCAGTTAAGAAATCATTAAAAAAATTTATTGCTGTGATACTAAACAGCTATGCTTCTTCAGCGCTTAGTATGCATAAATCTCAGTGAAAGTCGCGCTTAAGAATCATTAGCCAAAACTATTTACTAATAATGTATTCCTATCCCATTCCCTACTCCCTACTCCCTACTCCCTACTCCCCATTCCCCATTCCCCATTCCCCATTCCCCATTCCCCATTCCCAAAAACACCACATAACCATTTGATAACTTGATAGTTGTAAAGCAATTACATCGCAATTAATACGATAAAATTTTTGGTAGAACCTAATTAGGTGCTTACCAAAATGGAAGCGGCGAAACAAAAGCGAAGGCGAGGTATAGTATTGACTGCGACGGGTTTAAAACGGTTACAAACAGCGATACAGTCAGCCCAGTCGCAAGAAAATGATGGTAGACGTTTTACTCAAGAAGAATTAAGCATTCGCATCGGCGTTTCCACCAATACTTTATCGCGATTGTGGTCTTTGAAAACGGGATTAGATTCGCGATCGGT
>CAYMZW010000459.1:0-5868 GCA_964395005.1 uncultured Rivularia sp. | reverse complement strand
CTTCAACTCTTCTTGATGCTAATGGATTTTTGGTTAATTCATCCTTAAAACTAAGCAAGCCTTGATTTAATGCTTCTATTGGTGCTCCTTGCATCGAGCCAGATGTATCTAATAACAGTACGCATGGACAACGAGGTTCGGGATTCTCCGCGAAATCAACTACTTCGTCTAATCTTAAGGTATCGGACATAACTTTAAATGTTATATTGAAGTTCTAAGGTTGGATTTTCTGTTGTACAAAGTATATAGTTTAAGGTCTTAAAGAAGCTATAGTTGTGGCACTTTAGACAATGGATAATTTCATAAAGGTTCGCAAATTACTAATGCATTATTACTTATAACGTTCAACATATCTTTACTATTATTTAGCTAAATCATAAGCATTTTTATGAATTTTGGATTAAGTGTGGTTTAGTGATTATGAGGTTTATATACATAATAAGTCTAGAATACAATAAATTCGTAGTTATGCATACGTGAAAACTTAAAGATTAGATGTAGAAAAACCTAGCTTGGAAGAATAAGTGAAAGTTTAGAAAATATCTCACATTAACAAGAAAGTTGATTAACTAATATCCTTAACGGAATAGTGACTTTTTGTTTAGTGTATTAAAGATACGGATATCTTAAAATAAATGTAACAATTTAGCTGTAATGTAATATTTTTAGCTGGTAATATGTCCATGTTAGAAGAGGACAGATTGATTCATACAGAATATCCATTATGCATATAGTCAATTAAGTTAAATTGATGTTTACAAATATTTTCTCTTATTTACTCTAATTATCTATCGTATATGAAAAATTTTGCGACTTTCACAAAATTGCCTCCTTTAAGTTTGTTAAGACACTTATCTAGTTGCTTCGAGAACACTTGTTTAAAAGTTCAAACTCATTCAGTTAACTGGTGGATTTACTTAGAAGAAGGAAAAATAGCTTATGCTACTCATTCTATAGAGCCTTTCGATAGACTGGAGCGTCATCTACGCCGACTTTCGGCTCAAATTCCCGCTTTAACCAGCGAAATTCGCGTACAGTTACGCATGATGTTTGAACCAGATTCGCAGCGTTTGTCAGATCAAACTGTAGAAGATACACAAGAATCAATATCTCAAGCTCAGCCTTCAGATTACCAAGCAATTTGCTGGTTAATTTCTCAAAAATATTTGAATCCGACACAAGCGGCTGTACTAATTCAAGAGTTAGTCAAAGAAGTAATAGAATCATTTTTATTAATAAAAAAAGGTACTTACGAATTTCACAAACAATTAAATTTATCTCCGAAAATTTGCCGACTTGATGCCGATAAATTATTGTCCTTTTCACAAGATAGATTGCAATCTTGGCACAATCTTAATCCACAAATTACTTCTCCATTTCAACGTCCTTATTTATGGATTAACACAAAAACTCAAGTACAGAAAATCTCGGAAGTTCAGCCAAATTTACTCAATTGGATGAAGGGTTTTAGTTTGCGACATCTTGCTGTAATTATGAATCAAGATGAACTTCAACTAGCAAGAAGCTTATATCCTCATATCCAAAGTGGAGCAATTTTACTACATGAACCAGATCCACCATTTGATAAGCTGCCTAAAACTAATGTTCTATTATTTAAAACTTCTACAAAGGTAAGACAACGAAATATTGAAGAAATCAAAGACAATAAGAGCTTAAAAGAAAGATTACCGGAAACACATACTAAACAAAAACAAAATATTCCCCTTCCAAAGCAGAAATTACCTGTTAATAAAGTAACGATTGCCCCTGCTACCCAACTTGCGTCTCCTACAGAAAAAGTTGAAAAACAAATAGATCCTGGTAAGATTCAATCTGTTTCTTCTCCAGAGACACCACAGAAAGTTTACAAAATTGTTTCCGTAGATGATAGCCCGGTAATGCTCAAGGAAATTAGTCGTTTTTTGGAAGACGAAAGTTTCTCTGTTGTTACTATCGATAATCCTCTTAAAGCTGTAATGTCAATTATTCGACATCAGCCAGATTTAATTTTATTAGATTTAAACATGGAAGGAATTGATGGTTATGAATTATGTCGGATAATACGAAACAATTCTAAATTCAAAAATACTCCTATCGTTATGGTAACGGGAAGTAAAGGATTAGTAGACAAAGTAAAAGCAAGATTAGTCGGAGCTAGTGGCTATTTAACTAAACCTTTTACTCGTGCGGATTTACTCAAAATGGTATTTATGCATTTGACTTGATTTGTTAGGACAATATCGGTTATAAATTCGTGGCAAGTCAGCTATTAATTACTCGTCAACGCATCGGTTTGATTCGAGACTAGGACTAATAAATATGGATAATGAGGAAACAACATGGCTACAGTTTTAATTGTTGAAGATACTCCTTCTCAGCTGGAGTTAATGAACGTTTTTTTGGAAGAAGCTGGGTATACGGTTATTCGCGCAACTGATGCTAAAGACGGCTTAGAAAAAGCACAAATGCATCAGCCTTCGGCGATTATTTCAGATGTAGTAATGCCGGGAATGAGTGGTTTTGAATTTTGCCGTAAGTTAAAACGAGATTTAAATACGAAAAAAATACCGCTTATTTTTTGTAGTTCCAAAAATAAAGATATTGACCGCATTTGGGGAATGAGACAAGGAGCGGATTTTTATTTGACAAAACCTTTCACCAAACAGCAATTAATTGGTGCTGTGAAATCAATTATTATTTAATAGGAGTTCACCTAACTATTATTATTCTACAGTGTATCTACTTAAAATTCAAGATTACCTTCCAAGTGCGTTAACAAATTACGCTTAATTTTTATATACACAATTTTGTAATTGATTACTTTTATAAGTTTTCAGATTTATCCTACCTATAAATCCTCTATATCAAACATTTTTGTGTTTAATTAGATACAGGTTAAAATCTTGTTTTCTCTTAGTAAACAAATGTTTTCAACGATTGATACCTGATATAATGTTCGCTTAATTACTTGAACACTTGTTTAATTAATTGAACATTTCGTTTAGGCAGAGAGTAAGGAGTATATAAGGCTTATATAAGATGAGATTTATTATATAAATCCGCCTTCGCTGAATTATTCATTTACAACAAAAATCAAGCGAAGGCGATCGCAATTTACCTCAACCAGAAACCCAGGTTTCTCAAAAAACCGGGTTTCTGAGTAGCGATCTAATTCTGAGAAATTACGATCTCAAAATCGGATATTAGAGAGTTTATGCGATTGCCCCCTTCTCAACAACTTAAAAACCAACTTTCCCAATTGCTGATTGCCAATACCCCATTCCCATTTAAAATAGTCTGTGCGTGTTTATTCAATCGCTATTTTTAATCGCATAATCAAAAAATATTCCATGCGTATATCTTTAAATTGGTTAGAGGAACTTGTAGAGTTACATTTAAGCCCGGAAGACCTAGCAGAAACACTGACGATGGCGGGGTTTGAGGTAGAAGATATTGAAGATCGGCGCACTTGGGCTGATGGGGTTGTAATTGGGAAAGTTGTTGAACGGGAACAACATCCAAATGCCGATAAACTAAGCGTTTGTCAGGTTGACGTAGGGCAAGGTGAAAATTTAAATATTGTTTGCGGTGCTAGTAATGTTCGTGCAGATATATATGTGCCAGTTGCAACTGTCGGTACTTACTTGCCAAACAAAGATTTAAAGATTAAGCCAGCTAAATTACGCGGGGTGCCTTCCCAAGGAATGATTTGTTCTTTGGGAGAGTTGGGTTTACCTACCGATGTAGACGGAATTCATATTTTTTCTGGGGATATCAAAATTGGTGATGATGTTCGTCCGCTGTTGGGTTTAGATGACGTTATTTTAGATGTTACCGCTACCGCAAATCGCGCCGATGCTTTGAGTATGGTAGGGATAGCGCGAGAAGTCGCGGCGATAACTGGCGGTAAACTGAAAATTGCCCTACCTGAAGAAATTTCGGTTGCTCAAGGTGCGGAAAATCTAAGTATCAAAGTTGATGAAACCTTAGCTTGTCCGGCTTATATTGGCACGGTTATTGAAGGAGTAAAAATCGCTCCTTCTCCCGACTGGTTGCAGCAAAGGTTATTAGCTGCGGGAGTTCGACCAATTAGCAACATAGTTGATATTACTAACTATGTGATGTTGGAATGGGGACAACCTTTACACGCATTTGACCGCACGCGACTGCAATTAATTGCTGGTAGCGAGGATATTAGTATTGGAGTACGGTTTGCTAGTAACGGTGAATCGTTCAAAACTTTGGATGGAAAAACCCGTAACTTATCAACTCAGAATTTATTGATTACCGTTAACAACAAACCCGTGGCTTTAGCGGGAGTTATGGGTGGAGAGGAAAGCGAAGTTCATGACGGCACCGAAAGCTTAGTTTTAGAAGCAGCTTTATTTGATAATGCCGTTATTCGTCGTTCATCTCGCAGCGTTGGTTTGAGAAGCGAATCATCTACCAGATACGAGCGGGGAGTAAATCACGCCGAATTAGAAGTAGCTTGTCGCCGTGCAATATCGCTGATTGTAGAAATTGCTGGCGGTACCTTAAAAACTCAAGAAATTTCCGATACTCGTGGCGACGTTTCAACTTGGAATCGTTCGATTGAATTGCGTTTAGATCGAGTTAACCAGATACTTGGCCCTGTAGACTTAGGGGAAGAAGAAACTGGAGAAATTAAAGGTAAAGACGTTGAGCGGATTTTAACCGCTTTGGGATGTCGGCTAACTGTCTCTGGTGATGGGGTTTGGGCTGTTAACGTACCAGCATATCGCTACCGCGACTTAGAGCGAGAAATTGATTTAATTGAAGAAATCGCTCGTTTGTACGGTTACGACAACCTTTGCGATACTTTACCAGAAAAGCCAGAAATTGGTTATTTACCTGTCGATCAAGAATTAATTCGCAAATTACGAGCCGCATTCCGCGCTACTGGGTTAACAGAATTAATGCACTACTCCTTGGTTAAACCCGGAGAAGACAGACAAGTGGTTTTAAGTAACCCCTTATTTGCAGAATATTCAGCATTGCGAACCGATTTGATATCCGGTTTAATTGATGCATTTCAATACAACATCCAACAAGGAAACGGTGCCCTTAACGGTTTTGAAATCGGAAGAATTTTCTGGCAAGAAGAAGACGGTTTTCAAGAAGCAGAAACCGTAGGGGGAATCATCGGAGGTGATATTACTTCCAGCAAGTGGATGAGCGGAGGTAGTCAAAAATCCATCAGTTGGTTTGAAGCCAAAGGTGTTTTAGAAAGCGTCTTCAAAGTCATGGGATTGCAGGTAGAATACCAGCCAGATAGACGTGACGATCGCCTACATCCAGGGCGTACCGCTTCGCTGTGGGTAGGAGGAAACAGCTTAGGTGTATTCGGACAAGTGCATCCTCAACTTCGTAGCGAGAAAGATTTACCTGATGATGTTTATGTATTTCAACTGAATTTAGAAGTACTTTTGGATGCAATTGATGAAGAAGATATATTGACACCCAAATTCAAAAATTATTCTACCTATCCACCATCCGATCGAGATATCGCCTTCTTCGCACCCGTTAACTTGACAGTAGCCGACATTGAAAAAACCATAGTCAAAGCCGGTAAAAATTTATTAGATTCCGTCCAACTATTTGACGAATATCAAGGTAAAAACGTACCCGAAGGGCAAAGAAGTTTAGCATTTCGGTTAATCTATCGTTTAGGCGATCGCACTCTCACCGATGCAGATGTTGAACCAGTGCATCAAAAGGTTAGAGATACTTTGGTTGAGAAATTTGGAGTAAGTTTGAGGAGTTAGGCAGCGGATGGAGTTAGGCAGCGGATGGAGTTAGGCAACGGATGGAGTTAGGCAGCGGATGGAGTTAGGCAACGGATGGAGT
>CAYMZW010000458.1:3555-5872 GCA_964395005.1 uncultured Rivularia sp. | reverse complement strand
TTTCACCTCATCTAATTGAGCAAAAATCCCATGTGGATCGGCAATTCCATCACCTTTATATTGAACGACAACCCCTGTATATGGTGTTCCATTTTCTGATACTAAATTATTAGCAACCGGATAAGAAACAATACCATCTAATCCTTGAAGAGCTAGAGATTCTTGCATTTCTGGCCAAATTATTTCACCTGCTTGTTCGACTCCCGCAGCAAGAGCTTGAGCGTTAAATACTTCTTCGGAAACTATAGTATCTCCTTCGCCAACGGGTTGATATATTGAGCGTACTGGATTACCCGGTAACGGGCTTTGAGCAATATATGGCATATATACAATTGGATCTACTGCTCCCCATGCAGTTTGAACCAAATTAAGAGCGGGATAAATGGGATTAATCTCTTGCAATGTTCCTACAACCAAACGAGCAAGAGATTCAATTTGATCGTTTTCAACCGCTTGTAAAGCAAAATATGCTGGCGAACCACTTGATACTACAGCGCCAACTTTTGGCTCTATAGCACCAATAATATTAGCTACCTGCGCTCCATAAGATTGTCCCAAAGCTACTACAGGTGAACTTTGAAATCTGAAATAAGTTTCTCCATCGGGAAGCAGAACATCTCCTTGAGAACCTATTACCTCTAAAGGAATTTCTAAATCTTCCATTGCTTCTAGCAGCAATCTTTGCTCGATTACAGTTTGTCGCAACGTATCTCGATAAGCTGCTAGATTCTGCGGATTGTAGTAGGTAATATTCGAGCCATCGGGAAAGCGTTCTTCGTTAAGCGGTAAAGCACTACTTACAGCAGCAAATCCCTTTTCAGCTACTACAAATGCAGGCCCTTCTCCCGGAGTTGGTTCTCCTCCTGGTTCGGTTATCGCTCCTCTATCTACTACCTGAGTACTCAAACCGTTGGAACCGTGGAAATAAGCCATTAAGGGATAACCACCATCTGGCATCGGTGTTTTGGGTATGGTAATTGTTACCGGAACTTCTTCGGTACGCTGTTCTATCAGAAAACCATTATCATCAAACTCAAAAAGTCCTTCGCGATTAAAGGGCGGAATTCCCTTCTGAAACTGCGGCATTTCTACCGTTCCCTGCAATTCGTAGAAACGAGGATTGCTTGCACCATCTTCTGGATCTAGCTGTAAATTTTCAATTGTGACATCGTAGCGTTCTACAATTTCATCCGATAATCTAGCAAATTCCGATACAACGTCTCCTGTGGTAAATACTGTAGCTGCTGCCACCTCTTCGGGATTAACTTCAATTTGCTCCAGTGTTTCCCAAAGTGGTTGATAAAGTTCCCTTGCTTCGCTTCCTAATTCACCTTCAGGAGTTTCGCCATCAATTAATTGCTGTAAAGTTGGAGAAGGATTCAAAGGTGTGCCGATGGCGTTATCAAGAGAGCTTTTGACTACATAGGCATAAGTGCGATCGGGATCAAGTATTATACCAGGTGCGGGCGCAACACCAAGCAAGAAAGGTGGAACATAATTAACATCTGGCCTAAAAGTTGATGCAACAGTTGGTATCAAGTTACCTCGACTTGGAGAATCAGGATCGATATCTATTAATAAAATTGGTGAATCGGCATCTGCTGCAATAACATCATCAAAATCCTGGGGAGCAACAGGAAAGTTAAATCGAAAATAGCCCGCAGTGTTTGTAGGGAAACCAAGGCTATCATCTGCAATACTCTTTATACTTTTGGCAAATATATTATTATCTGGAATTGGAAAACCTGTTAAATCTGGGTTTCCATCTGGAGTTAAGCGTAAATCGTTTGGGTAAGGAAGATTGTAAAAATTATATTGATTTGTCAAGTCGGCTTCAAGATCAAAAGTCGATACAGTATTCAATCCTGTAATCAAGTCAGATATTGAACTTGGCGGTATATCTTCGGAATTATTAATAATTGGATCTGTCAGAGTTTCTAGAATATCACCCCCAAAATCGATAAAATCATTCCCTGAATCTATTAAATCAATGTTTGAAGCAACCTCATCAAAAATATCTTGAGCTTGAGATAAAGAAACTTCAGGAATAGAATTCGGTAATAAATTATCTATTGTATCGGTTAAATTAAACCCCCCAGTAAGAGAATCAAACGATTCCGACAGGTTCTCACTCAATCCTGAAAATATGTTATCCATACTACCATTATCTCAAATTATATCAATATTTCCGCGATTCAAACTTGAGATAATTATTATCATACCAAGAATCTAAAAACAATTAATTAAGACTTACACAAAGCCCACCTTTTTAAGGGGGGTTGGGGGGATCGAAAATGTCTCGAACACTATATTTATC
>CAYMZW010000458.1:0-3455 GCA_964395005.1 uncultured Rivularia sp. | reverse complement strand
AAAAACAATTAATTAAGACTTACACAAAGCCCCCCTTTTTTAAGGGGGGTTGGGGGGATCGAAAATGTCTCGAACACTATATTTATCGAAAAACAATTAATTAAGACTTACACAAAGCCCACCTTTTTAAGGGGGGTTGGGGGGATCTAAACGTCTGACATACCTGCGGACACCGTTGCGATTGCGTAAGTCGTATAATAAATTTTTAGATAATTGCTGATTCTAATACGTTAATACTAAAAAAAAGGCGCAATATTTTGCGTCTCTACAAATTGATTTATAGGTAAATCAGGAATCTGAAATACAAAATTTAATCACCCAACTTCTACCAAATCCTTCACAGTAAAATATTCTACCTTCTCATAAACCCCAATCAAACTATCACCAACTTCAAAAAATAGCCCTTCAGCTTCATCCTTAGAAAAATGCAAATTAGGATACTTTGCAGCAAGTTGAATTGCATTCATAGCTTTTCCTTCCATACCATCTGGTAAAAGCCCGGTTGAACCAATGTAAAATACCAAAGGTGAAATTATATCGCGATAAATCTTCTCTACATATTTATCCAATTGAATTTTCACTGCTGTTAAAGCTGCAATTTTTTCCTGCTTTCCCTTAACTAAATTGCTCGAAACAACCCCAATTTTCAACAAAATCCCTGCAACCTTCCCATTGCTTTCAATCCCCAAAAAATCATCAAAAATCGGCTTCATTAATTCATCGATTTTGGTAATTTTCATCCTTGGTGAAAGCGACTTTTGACGAACGGCAATATTTTCTCTCAAAGTCATTTCAAAGGTAGGTTTACTAAAAATCTCCCCTGTTTCGGTATCGTAAACCTCATACCTTCTTTCCAAGAATTTATTTGCAGAATACAATTTACCCAAATTGAGAATATCTTTGCTACCGATATCTATTTTATAGCTGACTCGCGTATCAATCGCACCTCCGGCTTTAGCTGTAGGAAAATTTAAGTAAAGATTCTCCGAAAGATAATGTCTTTTTAATTCCTTTAACTGTTCCGGTACAAATGTATCTGATTCTTGCTTCAAATACGCAGAAATGATGCTCGCCAGAATTCTGACTTCTGCTAGTTGATTAAACAAACCGTCAATGCTGCTATATTTTCCATCTAACGGTACTAAAGGTAAATCCAAATTAATATTATGACAATCATGAAAATCAAATGTTTCTGCTGTAATTACACCTTTTTGTTTAAGTACATCAAAAGTTTTCTTACTACTAATTTTTACCTTCAGGGATTTTATGTAAAGTTGGCGATCGCTCACTACTGTATAGTTGCTGTAGCTAGTTAAATCATTTGCCAATAAACCTGCAACTTCGATTATCGGAGTTTCATCTTCTGTTTTGACAAGTTTGACTTTACGAGTTACCAGCATATTTATCGTAGCGGTGTTGCGGTTCATTTCAAAGCAACCCATTCCGACATAATCACTATTATTAATATATTCTGTTTTCAGCCAAGGTTTAATTAAGTTACCATTTATATCTCGGCTTCCTTTCAACCTTTTAACACCTTTGTACTGATAATTTTCCCGTAAGTGCTTCAGGTTAACGATAATATTATGACGATGTTCTGATAAAACTTGAATCAGTTCTAATAAAGATACTTTTTTGCTTTCTTGTATCTGAATAGATTCTGAACTATGCATTACTTTCTTTGAAAATATTGCTTGCTCAATATCGTACTCCAAATTTGTAAGCTGCTGATTTGTCAACGCTTGAGCGTGTTTTGCTATTAATTTATCGTTGAAAGTACTGAATAAACAATATTTTGCCAGATTAATATTACCCTCGACTAAATTAGCTTTTATAAATAAATAAACAGCTTGATGATTCTGCACCACTGGTACTTCTAGCTGCCTATAGGTTTCTTTACTAATTGGCTTATATTTATAGATAATTAACCTATCTTCTGGCTGCAAATTATCAATTTTTAATATCCCAGATGTGCATTTTATTTGTTTTGCCCTTTCAGATAGAAACACTTGATGACTATAATCAATCGCCAAAGGTTCTTCTATATTATTTAAATCATCTAAAATAAACTTGTCTGCAACATAGTAATACTTTTCTTGCCCTAATAAGTTGTATATCACAAACTTAATTCTGCGATCGACAATATTTTTCATATTCATACTACTTCATACCACCTTGAGTATTTACAATTTAAAGGTTCATAAAAACTCTAAAAATCTTACATCAGCCATAAAAACCGGACTTGCTGAGGATACAGGGTTTTAGTGCTGACTATACGCCTCTCTACTTATAGTACACGTGAACTATGAATATGTCAACATACTCTAAGGGATATAGTTTAGTGGTGCTTACTTTTACATATCAGCCAAAAATAACCAAAATAAATCAAACGTAGAAGCAAAAATATCGCTTCTACGTAATCCAAGTGTGACTAATAGTGCTAAAATTAAATAAAGTAATATTGATCGTCCCCAACAGTTAATATTAGGTGCGATCGCGAAATTAACAGTAAAGTTAAAAATCGCTCTAACAATAAAATATAGCCATAAATATATAGTCAACGCCGGTAGAAAAATCAGCGTTCTAATTATCAGTGCTTGCCATCGGTTTAATTACATAGTAATTACATATTAAGTATAGGCAAGCACGCAAAGAATAAATTTAACAAGACTGTTCGCGAGTACAAACATCTTTTTGCTGCTTAAGCTGTTGCAGCTTTAGTAACAATAAATCTACCTCAGCTTGCAAGTCCATTAACTTAACTTGCTGGTCAACCTGATAGCAAGTACTAGTCAAAGTTGCGTGAGAATACTCAGATTTGCGTTCTGAAACACTAGATACAGACATACTACTAATTAAGTCCAAAACTCTACTCAACACCACTAGAGATATTATAATAGTGTAATTTAAAGAATCATTAAATCTTTCTATAGCTGGTATTAGTTGCTGCAATATAAACAATTTATCTTGCGGGGCAACATCTTTGAAATGACAATATAGCGATAGATTTTGTTCCGAAGAGAAAGAATGAGAGGGGGAGATGGGGAGAGAATAACTAACTCCTAACTTTCAATGCGCTTCGGTTCCATTGCCAATCCCCGATGCCCCATTCCCAATTCCCAATTCCCAATTCCCAATTCCGAATTCTTGATAAAAGTTATCTTAATACTTTCCACTGACATGGTAAAAAGGATAAACTGTCATTCGATATCATCCTAAAAATAAGTAGCTTTATAAAATCCCGTGACCTTAAGCCTGTCTGCTGTAAAATCTCATCGTCAACCTTGGCAAGGATTAATCGAAGAGTATCGCCAATACCTGCCAGTTAGCGAAAATACGCCGGTTGTTACGCTTTTGGAAGGCAATACGCCTTTAATCCCGGTACCATCGATTGCGCGTTTAATCGGCAAGCAAGTACGTGTTTTTGTAAAATACGACGGTTTGAACCCTACTGG
>CAYMZW010000457.1:0-5874 GCA_964395005.1 uncultured Rivularia sp. | reverse complement strand
TACTCCCTACTCCCTACTCCCTACTCCCTACTCCCTACTCCCTACTCCCTACTCCTATAAGCGAGGGCAAAACGTTTAATTCCAGCTAAATCTGAGTGAATTTCAATTTTGCTATAGCTACCGTTATCGTGCAGCATTTGAGTTACTCTATCTGCTTGCCCTGCCATCATTTCAACCAACCATATTCCACCAGGTTTTAAATAATTGGATGAAGTTTCTATCAAATGGCGGATGCATTTTAAACCATCTTCACCACCATCTAAGGCTAAATGCGGTTCGTGCTTATATACTTCTGGTTGTAGTTCGGGTAAGGTATTTGTGGGAATATAAGGTGGATTGGATACCATGCCACTAAATTCGCCTTTAAGATAATTTAAGGGTTCCCACCAAGAACCTTGATAGAATTTAATGCGATCGCCTAAGTCGTAATTATCGGCGTTTAACTGAGCAATAGAAAGCGCTTCGGCACTACGATCTACGGCATGAATTTTTGCTTTACTAAAAGCAGACGCTAATCCTAAAGCGATTATTCCGCTACCAGTACCCAAATCTGCCCAATTTCCCTGCTGCATTGTTGGATTATCAGTTGTAGCGGAAACAGCTAAGTCAATTAAGGATTCGGTTTCTGGTCTGGGAATTAAAACTGAGGGTGAAACTGTAATATTAAAATGTCGCCAGGGAGTAGTTTTTGCAATGTACTGGACTGGTAGACTTTCAATAAGTCTTTGTTGCCAAAGTTTTGATAGTTCTTCTAAGGGTAACTTTAGCTGGATTTGTTTTTCTTTGAAGGAACCAATACGCAGCGCTAAAGAATCTAATCCAGCAATTTCGTGCAACAGCCAATCTACTTCATTAGAAGAGACATTAGCAGATACAGCAGCCGATATAGCAGTATCTCGCCATTCGGAGAGTTTTTCGCCAGATACTTGTAGCTGCTGTTTATCCACCATGTCTTAATTAGAAATTAGAGTCTGGGTACAATCTACTATTTTTTCTTTGCAGGCGCTGAGCTAGGGGCGTTTTTTTTGTTTGGGAAGATTCTGGATATATTGCCTAGCTTCTGGATTTGGGAAAAAGATGACTCTATCGAGCCAAGGGTCATTTTTCTCTTGCAAAGTGTTTAGTATCCCGTCTACGTCTACCACCTGAATATCAGCTTTAGGAAATTTCGGCTTTACTTGGTTTAGCAGATTCTGAGCGTCTTGCATACTAAAGAACACTGGAACTACTTCCTGTTCTGCTTTATTATCTCCTAATTTAATTGGTACGTAGCTTTTGTCTGGTGCAAACCTGACGAGATAAGTAGGTACGCTTCTAAACTGCTTAACCTCTTGACCATTTTTTTTCAATAAATCCATAGCAGCCTTAATTTCCTTATCAACAGGTTTAAAGGCAAAAAATAAGCGGTTGGGTTGGTTTTTAGTTTTCTGTAGTTGTTGGAAAATGACTCCTAAAGGTACGGGAGTGACTTGTAGGCTTTTCACCATCTGAGCCATTTTCGGATCTTTATCTTTTACTTTCTGTAAGTCGCTGATAAAAGCTTGAGCTTCCTGTCTGCTCATATAAACGCCAGTTACAGAACCGCTCTGTTTACCATTTTGTTCTGCTATGGGGCGGCTTAAGGGTAAACCCTCTGGGTTAGTAATCAACCATACTGGTATATTATCGAGCTTATTTTTAATTTGTTGTTCTGACAATGCGATTACTGGGGCAATTCCGCTCGTGACTGTTGCTAGCAGTGTACTCCCCACTAAACCTAACGTTACTCCCCAACGAACTAATGATTTCATGACTTCTCCTAGCATCGGTACTTCAGTAAATTCGAGTTAAGTCAGTTTTCAGTTTAGCGATTTAACTGACTTTATCAGTTATAGTCCCTTCAACAGTTTTTTTGACTATATTATCCGCATCCAAACCGGCGTTGTATTCGATATTTTGATAAATAACAAGGCAAGATGCTAATTACAGATATCAAATGCCATTTTATTGCTTTTTCTTAAATAATGTTGACGCTTCGGAAAATAAAATCGTTCCATTTAAAAAACTATTAACTAGTAGCTTTTTACACTGATGATTAAGTAAGGATTTTCTACTATTAAAAAACCTTTTACTTGTGTTTAGGACTTAGTTTTTAGGCGGAGGGAAGCCGGCACTGCACCGAAGAGTGCCAGTTAGGGCCATTCCTGGAATAATATTTATTACTAATCATATAGTTAATACTTTCAAAGAATAATATTCGATATCTTGATTTTTAATTTAATTTATAAATAGTTGCCATAAAAAAACTTTAGAAACTTTAATTGCTCTAAAGTAATGTTTGACAACAATTTTATTTATTATAAATACCAAAATCGGGATGACAGGATTCGAACCTGCGACATCCTGCTCCCAAAGCAGGCGCGCTACCAAGCTGCGCTACATCCCGAAAAACTTAACTGCCAAATCAAATGGCAATATTCATATCGTATCACATTTAGTCCACTGATGGCAAATATATATAAAGGACTGTATTAGAATTGTTGCTTAATTCGCTCAAAAACGGCAACTTATAACAATGATTCCGCGCTAATTGGCGCGGATTTTTGCTGTCATTACGATTACAAATAAGGTTTTACGTACTCTCACCTCCATTACAGGTTGGTATGGAGGTAGAGTTCTGACAATTGAACGTTAAAATATGTGATTTTTTTCAACCCTGATAATTTAGGAGTAGATCAGTGAGGATACCAAAACATTCCTTTAATGCCTTCTGGATCGGACATAAAACCTAGATTCTGATAGAATTCTACAACATGGGGGTCTGCAAATAGAGTCACGTTGCTAATATCTTCACTTCTAAGTTTTTTAAGTACATATTTCATTAATGCCTTACCCATTCCTTTCCCTTGAACGTCTGGGTGGACAACTACATCCCAAATAGTAGCATTGAAGGCATGATCTGAGGTTGCACGAGCAAAACCAACAAGTCTTCTTCTATTTCCTCGTACTTGCCACATAGTGGCTACGAGAAAACTATGCTCGATGGCTTTCTTTACTTTTCTTAAAGGACGGCGGGACCAACCTACAGCGTCACAAAGTTCTTCTAACTCATATAGATCAATATCTCGCTCCGTACTAAAAACTATGCGATCGCCACTACGATTGGAGCTGTCTCCATTGGAAGTAGCGATATGTTCTTCAAGTCCATGAGTCGTTTTAGTTGTTACGACTCCATCGTTAGTATTAAACCAAGTTTTCCAAAAACCCATGCCAGCCTGGTTCGGGTAGTATAACTGAAGACGATTACACATCTATCTTGGCAAACTTTTTCTAAAAATCTACATCAACTAACTTTCGTTAAGTTTTAAAGATTCGATAGACAAAGCCATCCTAGAAAAAATGTGTTTAACATCAATTATTTTCAACTTTAGCATCTTGTTGACAGACAGGGCGGAAAAAATTAACTAAAAGCTATCCCCAAGGTAAAAAAACAATTGTATACAAGACTGGCTTAAAATCTTGAGGGACGGCAATATAGTTTCGATCGATTTCTGGCTCAAAACAATTACCGTCGCCAAAAATACACCGTTCAAACACCGTTCAAACGATGTCGCCCTACAGGGCAATAATTACATCTGTTTTGCTCGGAATGTTTGTAAAATTCGTGGACGTTTTATTTCTTGCATCTTCCGTTTAAGTATCAATCACAACAAGCTGCGTCTTACATCTTAAAATGGCTTCTGGTTTAAAAACATCAACACTAGATCTACTCAAGCGCTTTAATAAGTCGTTTCCCCAGTTTTACGAGCAATTTGTCAGCAGTGAGATTCAGCTGCAAAATTTGCGCCTAGCATATCGGCTTTATAAAACCAGACGTGCCGCAATCGAGTTGAAACCCGAAGGTGGTAAAAGTGCCTTGCATTTCGCTTACCGCAATCAGTCTTTTCTCCTCAGCGATATTTTTGGTGTTCTAGCGGCTTATGGACTGACAATTCACAGTTTAAGTTTGTACGGACAAATTAAGCCACCAATGTTAGTTTTCATGAAATTAATTGTTTCTCGCGGTAGCAAAGCCCTTTCGGAGAAAACAGCAGAAAACGCTTGTCGTGCAATTCGCGAAGCTTTGGGAGGACGCTTCGAGGTAGAAGAAATGCTAGCAGTTGAATTCAATCTCGATGCTGGTTTAGAAAAAGTAGAAACCGAGTTTTATGTAGATCCAGTATTTCATTTACCGGCTTTAGTTATTGAAGCTGACAACCAACCCGGATTATTCTATAAAGTTATGTACGCAATGTGGCTGGAGGATTTGCTTGTAGTAAATGCCAACTTACTGGTTTGGCGAGGGCGCACTCGCTTAATTCTTTATTTATTAGGACCTAATGAAAGTTTAATTCCCGAATATTTAGGTCATAAAATTGCCGAAAGCGTGCGGGGAAGATTTCTCGGTGGGTGAATATCGAACTATAGAAAACTATAAAAAATGCGAATGTGTAGCTGTAAAAATTAAACTATAAGTAAGTCGAAAAAACAAACCAGGGCAATGTGTTTGCTCCTACTTTCTATTTCCTACTCCCTGAAGGAGCCGAATGCGATTTGGCTAAGCTGCCTTACTACTTGTATAAGCAGCCTGCGTAAAAAACTCCTCTTCTCATAGCTGGAGATGTCGCAAACATTCAATCGGGAGTATTTTAGGTTTTCGTAAATAGAACTGTTTTATCGAAGAATGTCCTTAAAGGTACGTGCTATGAGATCGGCAACTATCGAAGTCTTCGGCGTTCCCCACGCATACGAATTACGTGGTCCTAAAACAACAGAATACACTTTAGTATTTATTCACGGTTGGTTAAATAGCCGTGGATATTGGCAACCCGTCATCGAGCGCCTACATTCAGATATAAAGTGCCTCTCATATGACTTGCGTGGTTTTGGGGAATCTCAAGCCAAAGAAAAAACTGATATGGCTCGCGATATGGCCAAAGCATCTAGCAAAGCTAATCACACTTCCCCAGATTTAACTGTTACCGAACGCAAAACTTCTGGCAATCCTTTTGACTCGTTTTATACTCCATCTGCATACGTAGAGGATTTAGTAGTGTTGCTACGACAGTTAAATATAGATAATGTTTGGTTGATTGGTCATTCCCTTGGTGGCACCATAGCTTTGTGGGCAGCAGCCCGAATGCCTCAAGAAGTTAAAGGAGTAATCTGTATCAATTCCGGTGGTGGAATTTATCTTAAGGAATCCTTTGAAAAATTTCGCACCGCAGGGCAGCGTTTTTTACAATTTCGTCCCAAATGGTTATCACAAGTACCTTTAATTGACTTGCTATTTGCCAGAAATTCTGTAGCGCGTCCTTTAGAACCTCAATGGGCGCGTCAGCGAATCATAGATTTTCTAGTAGCCGATCCTCAAGCCGCATTAGGAGCATTATTAGACTCTACAACAGAAGAAGAAATAAATTATTTACCCCAACTAGTATCTCAACTGAAACAGCCAGTATATTTCTTAGCTGGTGCCGAAGATAAAGTTATGGAACCAAAATACGTCCGTCACTTAGCTAGTTTTCATCCCTTATTTAAAGACTGCGGCGACAACACGATTGAAATACCCAACTGCGGACACTTAGCAATGTTAGAGCAGCCCGATATTGTCGCCGAACGTATTCGCTCTATTGTCAATTGAGAATTGGGAATTGGGAATTGGGCATTGGGCATTGGGCATTGGGTAATTGGTAATTGGTAATTGGTAATGGGTAATTGGTAATTGGTAATGGGTAATTGGTAATTAGTAATGAGTAATTGGAGCGAACACTCCTAACTCCATCCGTTGCCTAACTCCCAACTCCTCACTCCTAACTCCTAACTCCTAACTCCTAACTCCTAACTCCTAACTCC
>CAYMZW010000456.1:0-5885 GCA_964395005.1 uncultured Rivularia sp. | reverse complement strand
AACTCCCAACTCCTAACTCCTAACTCTTAACTCCTAACTCCTAACTCCTAACTCCTATTACCTAGCTACATTCAAGAGACTTGCGAGTAGATACGCCGGTTTTTGAATTAACGCCACTTGCGGTTTCACAAAGTTTTTTAATTTCTAAACGGTCTAAAATAGCACCGCTAAAATCAGCGCCGGTAACATCAACATTATTAAAAACAGTGCGTAACATCATTGCATTTGTAAAAATTGCATCACTTAAATCGGAATTCTTAAAGCTTGATAAATAAGCTATGCCATCGGTAAAATCAGCACCGTGCAAATTTGAGCTTTCTAATAATGAACCATTAAAAACAGCACCGCGCATATCGGCATTGCTAAAGTTAGTATCTTCTAAACTTAGAGTGGTATACTCCTCTCCGACTAAACTTTGACCTGATAAATCTTTACCAGATAGTTCATTACCCGCCGCACGTGAAATACTAGACGAACTTGCTGCTTCTGCACTCAAAGGATAGAAAAGCACCACAATAGCCAAAACAAAGCCAGTAAATACTTGCCAAAATTTCATAATAATTCTCTAATTTCTAGTTGCATAAGATAAATACACCCACATTTAAGCATAGTAATGGGTAATGGGTAATAGGTGATGGGGAGATTCACTGGCTCCCAGTCTCCGATCGCTGGCTCCCAGTCTCCGATCGCTGGTTCCCAGTCTCCGATCGCTGGCTCCCAGTCTCCGATCGCTGGCTCCCAGTCTCCAATCGCTGGTTCCCAGTAAGACGGCTGGGAACCGATATCATGTAGGCTCCGCCTACTCTACTATGCTCAAACTGAAGGCAGAGCCTTCACAAATGCATTACAAGTCAGAGACTTGTAACGAGGAACGAGAATTCACAAATGCATTACAAGTCAGAGACTTGTAACGAGGAACGAGAATTCACAAATGCATTACAAGTCAGAGACTTGTAACGAGGAATTACCAATGCCCAATGCCCAATCCCCAATCCCCAACCACTAACAACTAACAACTAACTACAACATCGTCGTAGGATAAATAAATATGTTGTTGACCAGAAATGTTGTTTGTGGCTAATAAAGAAGAAATCGCTTTGACTTTGGCGCGAACGCCTTTATTTACGGTTGTAGAAGAATCGAAAGCGCGGCTTACCAGTTTTGGCGGTTGGGAAATGCCTGTACAGTTTTCTGGCATTAGTAAGGAGCATGAGGCTGTCAGAAGTAGTGCTGGGATGTTTGATATCTCTCATATGGGGAAGTTTAGTTTACAAGGTAAAAACTTAGTTTCTCAACTTCAAGATTTGGTTCCTTCGGATTTAAGCCGTCTGCAACCGAGTCAAGCTCAATATACCGTTTTATTAAATCCCAACGGTGGAATTATTGATGACATAATTTTTTACTATCAAGGTGAAGATAATACTGGTTTACAAAAGGGATTTATCATAGTGAATGCCGCAACCACGGCAAAAGATAAAGCATGGTTGCTCTCCCACCTTGATACCAAAGAGATAGAATTTCAAGATTTATCTACAGAAAAGGTTTTATTAGCAATTCAAGGGCCAAAAGCCACTGAAATTCTGCAAAAATTTGTGGAAGAAGATTTAACTCCTGTTAGAGCATACGGTCATTTGGATGCAACTGTACTAGGTAAACCTGCTTTTTTGGCTCGTACTGGTTACACCGGAGAAGATGGTTTTGAGGTAATGGTTGAGCCAAGTGTAGGAATAGAGCTTTGGCAAAAGTTGATTGAAGCAGGCGTACTTCCTTGCGGATTGGGTGCCAGAGACACTTTAAGATTGGAAGCCGCTATGGCACTTTACGGACAAGATATTGATGATACAACCACTCCTTTAGAAGCTGGTTTGGGTTGGTTAGTTCATCTCGATACTAAAGGTGATTTTATTGGTCGTAAAGCATTAGAACAGCAAAAAGCAAACGGGGTTCAACGCAAACTAGTACGTTTGCAAATGCAAGGACGTAATATTGCTCGTCATGACTATCCAGTATTATCCGCAGGTGAGAAAGTAGGAGAAATCACCAGCGGTACATTATCGCCGACACTTGGGGTACCGATCGCTTTAGCATACGTACCCGCAGAGTTAGCCAAAGTTGATAACCAATTAGAAGTAGAAATTCGCGGTAAAACTTATCCTGCAACTGTCGTTAAGCGTCCGTTTTATAAATCAACGAGTCGCGTCTCTAAATGAAAAAATGAAAATTGGTAATTGCTAATTGGGGATTGGGCACGGGGCATGGGGCATGGGGCATGGGTAATTGGTAATAATTACTTATTCTTCCCCCTCTTCCTACTCTTCCTACTCTTCCTACTCTCAATCTAAAATCCAAAATCTAAAATCTAAAATAGAAAGGAGATAACATGGCTTTTGAATATCCAGATGATTTGAAATACTTAGATAGTCACGAATACGTGCGTCTTGAAGGTGAAAATGCCACGATTGGTATTAGTGCTTTTGCTATCGATCAGTTGGGAGATATTGTGTTTTTGGAATTACCCGGAGTTGGAGACACTATAACTAAAGGAGAAAGTTTCGGCACGGTTGAATCTGTAAAAGCTGTAGAAGATTTGAATGCTCCGGTAACTGGCACCGTCACCGAATGTAATGACGCAATGGTTGATGCTCCCGAAAATTTAGCAGATGAACCCTACGGTAAAGGTTGGCTGATAAAAGTTAAAGTCGAAAACAAGAGCGATATTGATGACGCGATGAGCGCTGCTGAATATAGCTCTAAGGTGGAAGGGAAGTAGAAGAGAGGTAATGGGTAATGGGTAATTGGGGATTGGGAATTGGGGCCAAAAGGGCATGAGGGATTGGGCATAGGAAGATAACCCATCCGTTGCCTAACTCCTAACTCCTAACTCCTAACTCCTAACTCCTAACTCCTAACCACTAACAACTAACCACTATCGACATAATTGTTGCAGAATATTAAGTAGTAACGTGTGGAGAGTAATTAGTTAGTGGTAATTTATGCCCCTCGTAACTCGTCGTCGGATGAGCAGGCGCTCGCATCTGAAGTTCAATCTGTAACTTCTTTTGCCCAAAGACATATCGGACCAAGTTCTGATGATGTGTCAAAAATGTTGAAGATTCTAGGTTTTGATAGTCTGGAGCAATTGATTGATAAAGCTGTTCCGCAAGTGATTCGGGCTGAAGGTGGCTTGAAGTTGCCGGAAGCACAAAGCGAATATGCTGCGCTGGCTAAGTTAAAGAAAATTGCTCAAAAAAACCAAGTTTTTCGTTCGTTTATCGGTATGGGGTATTACGACTGTATTACTCCAGGGGTAATTCAAAGGAATATTTTGGAAAATCCTGGTTGGTATACTGCTTATACTCCTTATCAACCGGAAATTGCTCAGGGAAGACTTGAGGCTTTGTTGAATTTCCAAACTTTGATTACTGATTTAACAGGTTTGGAAATTGCTAATGCTTCGCTGCTTGATGAAGCTACCGCAGCGGCAGAAGCAATGAGCATGAGCTATGGTGTTTGCAAAAATAAGACGAATACTTTCTTTGTTTCTCAAGAATGTCATCCCCAAACAATCGCCGTGTTGCGGACACGGGCAGAACCTTTGGGAATTAATATTGTTGTTGGGAACCACGAAACTTTTGATTTTTCTCAACCAATTTTTGGGGCTATTGTTCAGTATCCTGCTACTGATGGCTCGATTTATGATTATGCCGATTTTGTCGAAGCGGTTCATGAATCAGGGGCTTTGGTAACTGTAGCTGCCGATCCTTTGAGCTTAACTTTGTTGACTCCACCAGGGGAATTTGGCGCTGATATTGCTGTTGGTAGTACTCAACGCTTTGGTATTCCGTTGGGCTTTGGGGGACCTCATGCGGCGTATTTTGCAACTAAGGAGAAGTATAAACGTCAAGTGCCGGGACGAATTGTTGGTTTATCTAAGGATGTTCAAGGTAAGCCCGCATTGCGTTTAGCGTTGCAAACTCGCGAACAGCACATCAGACGCGAAAAGGCAACCAGTAATATTTGTACTGCACAAGTATTGTTAGCCGTGATGGCAAGTATGTATGCGGTTTATCATGGCCCTGATGGAATCAAGAAGATTGCCCAAAAGATTCATTCTTTAACTGCTAGTTTAGCTGAAGGATTGAAGCAACTTGATTACAGCATTGAAAATGAATATTTCTTCGATACGCTGCGAGTTAATTTAGGAAGCTCTAGCAAAGAAGAGATTTTACAAAGCTGTCAAGCCAAAAAAATCAACCTTCGCATTTTCGATGATAATTCCGTCGGAATTTCCTTGGATGAAACGACTACGGAAGCAGATGTAGAAGATTTACTAGAAATTTTCTCGGTAGACAACAAGTTCACTTTTTCCTGGGAAGAATTAAACAATCCAAAATCTAAAATCCAAAATCCAAAATTAGTCAGAAAGAGCGACTTTCTAACTCACCCAATTTTCAACCGCTATCATTCGGAAACCGAATTATTGCGCTATTTACATAAACTCGAAGCCAAGGATTTATCATTAACTACTTCGATGATTCCTTTGGGTTCCTGTACGATGAAGCTCAACGCAACTGCGGAAATGATACCCGTAAGCTGGGCAGAGTTTGGTCAAATTCACCCGTTTGCTCCTTTATCGCAGGTGCAAGGTTATTTTCAGCTATTTGAACAACTTGAAAGATGGTTGGGAGAAATAACGGGTTTTGCGGGAATTTCGCTGCAACCGAATGCTGGCTCTCAAGGTGAATATGCAGGGCTTTTATCGATTCGGAGATATCACGAAAGCCGATCTGAAACACATCGTAATATCTGTTTAATTCCTACTTCCGCTCACGGTACAAACCCAGCAAGTGCGGTAATGTGCGGGATGAAAGTTGTTGCTGTTGCTTGCGACTCTGAAGGTAATATTGATATCAATGACCTGAAAGAAAAGGCGCAGAAACACGCAAACGATCTAGCTGCTTTGATGGTGACATACCCTTCAACTCACGGGGTATTTGAAGAAGGAATCAAAGAAATTTGTCAAATCGTGCATACCCACGGCGGACAAGTTTACATGGATGGTGCAAATATGAATGCCCAAGTTGGCATTTGTCGTCCAGGTGATTTTGGTGCAGACGTATGTCACCTCAACTTACATAAAACCTTCTGTATTCCCCACGGTGGCGGTGGCCCAGGTATGGGGCCAATTGGCGTTGCAGCTCATTTAGTACCGTTTCTACCGGGAAATCCTGTAGCTGAGAATGACGAAGTGGCGATCGCCAATGCCCAAACTGGTGCCGTTTCCGCCGCACCTTGGGGTAGCGCCAGTATTTTAGTAATTTCTTGGATGTATATCGCCATGATGGGCGCAGATGGTTTAACTGAAGCAACCAAGGTAGCTATTCTCAATGCCAACTATATGGCTAAAAGATTAGAAAAACATTATCCCGTGCTGTATGCAGGGAAAAATGGCTTAGTAGCTCACGAATGCATCTTAGATTTACGTTCTTTGAAGAAATCGGCAGGTATCGAAATTGACGATATAGCCAAACGCTTGATGGATTATGGTTTCCACGCTCCTACCGTATCATGGCCCGTAGCTGGTACCGTAATGGTTGAACCAACAGAAAGTGAATCTCTCGAAGAATTAGATAAATTCTGCGATGCGATGATTTCTATCCGCGAGGAAGTTGCACAAATAGAAGCAGGCAAAGTGGATGCTCAAGACAACGTTTTGAAAAATGCACCACATACTGCACAAAGTTTAATTGTAGGTGAATGGAATCATCCTTACACCCGCGAACAAGCTGCTTATCCCGCACCTTGGACGCAAGAACATAAATTCTGGGTTGCTGTAGGGCGCATTGATGCTGCTTTCGGTGACAGGAATTTGATTTGTTCTTGTC
>CAYMZW010000455.1:0-5885 GCA_964395005.1 uncultured Rivularia sp. | reverse complement strand
TAGAAACATCGAGTTCAACAAACACCAATTATGTTAGACAATACAAACAAAACTTGTAAAAAAGCCTTTACTTTAGTTACTTCGTTATTACTAGCAACCACTTTATTGTTCGGTTGCAGTAATTTAAAAGGTTATGGTGTTATCGAAGATAGCGATAAAATTACAAAAGAGAAATCTTACGGCAACGAAAATGAGAATGAGCAAGCAGAGATTGATTATGGAAACAGTATAATAGATGCTTGCGATACTTCACCTACTGACACCGATGATGCATATATGATTCCTCCATGTGCAACTCATAATATTGCTTAAACCATAAACAATCGACCCGAAAGCTTTTATTCAATCCTTTCAGCAGGTACAGGTAGAAGAAAATTTATTAACACAATTACACAGATTGATAGAAGAAGATTATACGATTACACCAGATGCTCAAAAAGAAGCTTTGGAGCAGGTGAAAATGATTGCAGAAGCGTTACAAATTCAAGACGAACTTGTTGATAAAAGACAGGTAAAAACTAACATTACATTGCTTCGAGGTATTCTTGCAGGACAACCTGCTGTTAATTCGCTTTTGGTTGAAGTGAACGAAGTATTGGCTGAGATTTATCGGTTGTGTGATTTGAATTAATAAATATTTCTTAAACCATGCTCAAGCACTTATGTCAATAATTATTAATTAATTTAAATATTGTATAGCGAAGCCAAAGCAAACGATATATAAATATTGGCTCTAAAAACTGTATAGCTAAATAAAATCAAACCTATATACAAATGTTGGCACCGACAACGGTTCTAACATCAATATCATTTGAATGAGAGGTGTCCCAAATGCGTAATTTATTCAAAATCAATACTGTTTTAGCTACAATCGCTTGCGCTTGTTTAACTGGTAATGTATTCACTGAGGAAGTAAATAATTGCTCGAATAACTTGAAATCAAGCGATATCTGTTATGTAGCTGTAGATAACAAGAAAGTAACCACTGTAAAAATTCCTTTAGAAAATCGTTCTTCTAATTTATATTCAGAACTTTCTCAACCAAAGGAAAAGGATGAAACTCTAAAATTCACTCATTTACAGCCATCTCCTGACTTCGATGCTACTCAGGTAATATTAATGTTGTTAGGAATTGCAGTTGTAACTGTTCTTCTCCAGCAAAATTCTGATGAAAATGATTCCAACTCAGCAGATTCGGATTCTTATAATCAAGCTAATTCTCGTTTACAGAAGAAACTTTTGATTTTAGCACAATCACCTGAAACCGCTAAACGCTTGTTTTTAAGCACTCAAACTAAATATCCAGAACGTTCTGCTAATTGGTTATTAGAGAAAATTATCTACGATTTGGAACGTAATAAACGAGCGTATTAATTCAAGACATCTAACTACTTATTCACATAAAAAAAGGTCTATTTAGTTAAACTCTGGGATGAACCTTGCGATATTCTATTTTATGGCGGTCATAGCGATACCAAAAATTATCAATCTGGGGTTATCTACATTAATCAAGATGATTATTGTGCCTTCAATTGCGTCTCAACACCTTCAATAATTTGCAGTTCATCTAATGATTCATTTTCCGAATCATTATCGGGTGGGAACTGTTGAGAATTTGCTTCACCTTCTTTTATCCCAAATTTAGGATAATTTTGTTTAATGCTTGCAATTTTTTCATCTATATCTAAAAGTTGTCCTCGTAAGTATTGAATTTCAAGTTTGAGCTTTTGCAACTGCTGTATTTCAGATGATGAATGTTTAAATTGTGATTTCATTTTATATACCTCAAGTTTTGAATAGCTTCATATTTGTTTTTACCATAAATTTGTTTGTCTAATACTGACAAACTTTGACATGAAATTTTAACCAGTCATCAGTTACGATTCAACTGATTACGGTAGACATCAATCTCGTTTTTTTTAGCGACTTATAGAAGTAGATTTCTTTTTCTATTATCAGAATATGGATAAAATATGAGGAACTTGTGAGGGATATCAATCTAAATAAATTTAGTTATTTAATACATTAAATAAAATAAATTATTCTTGAGCATATAATCATAAATATTGAATTTTTGTAACAAACTAAAAGAATAGCTTATTTAAATAAATAGGATCAAAAAATCGTATGTATATATTCGGGCATTGCATTGAAGCATAAAATATAGGTTTTTACATACATTAATTAATACAATATAAGTTTGCAAAAATTTACCATATTGTAAAAAACGATATCAATATTTAGATATTTATACTGTTTTGTCAAATTCTGGATAATACTAAAAGAGGTTGTAGGAAAACTAGTTATTTGCTGGAGCAATCGCAAATCAAGTTAACTATTGAGTATTAAATTAAAAAGCATTTTGATATGGCTACTAATAATAACCATGTTCTAATCGGAATTAAAGATTTAGAAATACTATCCTCTGTTAATTTTGTCGTACTAAATGCAAACGATTTCATTCTCTAGTTAATTCTAGTAATTAAATATCCCCAGTAGAGAATTTTTCAGGAGATGCATTAATCAGCCTTGGTTTCACAGACATAGTATTGGAATGAATTCAAAGCTCACAAATACCACCGATAGGCATATGAGCTTGTCGGTGGCATAAATTTTGGGCATATGCATAAGTAACAAAACTCCTTATCAAATAGGAGAATTCAGTCATGAAAATTACCAGACGAAAGGTCTTACAATTCGCTACAATCGCTGGTGGTAGTGCTATCTTACTTCCTATCGCACATCAGTACAGTACTCATGCTGCAACTACACTTAGCCCTCAGCCAGAACCTTTCAGCGTTAACCTTCCTATCCCACCCGTACTTAACCCTGTACGTAGCGATGAGACAACAGATTACTACGAGATTGTAATCAAAAGAAATCAGGTAGAAATTTTACCTGGACTAATAACAGAAATCTGGGGTTACAACGGTATAACTCCAGGCCCCACAATTAAACAACATCAAGGAAGACAGTCAGTTGTTCGCTTTATTAATGATGTTGGTGCATTAACATCGACTCATTTGCATGGGATGGCATCGCTACCGCAATATGATGGCTATGCTGAAGATTTATCTCGTCCCGGCTTTTATAAAGATTACATTTATCCGAATAATCGCGCTGCAACCTTCTGGTATCACGACCATGCTATTGATGAAACGGCACATCATGTATACATGGGGTTAGCGGGTATGTATATTATCCAAGACGACCTTGAATTAGGTTTACCTCTACCAAAGGATCAGTACGACATACCGTTAATTATTGACGATAAAGTCTTTGCTAGCGATGGTTCTTTAGTTTTTGATGACCGTCAACATACTAGCGTTATGGGAGATATTATCCTTGTCAATGGTGCGCCATTTCCTCGATTAGAAGTTGCTAACCGTAAATATCGCTTTCGAGTTCTCAATGGTTCGGTTTCGCGTTCGTACAAATTGGCTTTGAGTACGGGGGATGATTTAGTTGTGATTGGCACAGATGGCGGACTTTTGCCAGCACCAGTAACAACTAAAGATTTGAGATTAGGAATGGCAGAGCGCTATGAACTAATCATTGATTTTTCTAAATACCCTATTGGTACTCATATAGTTTTACAAAATCTAGGACTGCCCAATAATATAGATTACGACGGCACTTCTAAGATTATGCGCTTTGACGTAGTGCGTTCCGAACCCGATGATAGCTTTATCCCTTCTACACTGCGAGCTTTTGAGCAACTTATACCACCTTCCCCTAGACCAACTAGACGGTGGACTTTTGAGAAACGCAACGATAGATGGGAAATTAACGGTAATATTTGGGATAGAAACCGAGTTGATGCAAACCCTGGTTTAAACGACATTGAAGTTTGGGAGATTATTACTAATAGTCGCGACTGGTTTCATCCAGTCCACATTCATCTAGTCCATTTTCAAATTCTAGAACGCAACGGTCAAACACCTCTTCCATACGAACGAGGTTGGAAGGATGTTGTTTATATCGGTGAAGACGATAACATTAAGTTGATTGCTCGGTTTGAACCTCATCAAGGTAAATATATGATGCACTGTCATAATACCGTTCACGAAGACCATGCCATGATGACTCAATTTGAAGTTGGTAGCGGTGGAATAGACCCTATGTCAGCACCGCCGAAGCCTTTGCCAGCAACACCACTGTAAGTTTTTACTGCATAAAAGCTCCCTCTCCTTGGTAAGGAGAGGGTTGGGGTGAGGTTTTACAAATGTTCATCCAGAAATGATATTAATCCGCCAAACAAAAACTAAACTTGTGCTGAATATCTTTGAAGGTAACACCCTCTAAACTTGGTAAAATAATTTGAGCCGCTCCAACTCTTTTATCCGAACCAATACCTATAGTTCTCATTCCCCCAGCAAGAGCAGCTTCAACTCCGGAAGCTGCGTCTTCCACTACAACGCAATCGGCTGGCTGCAATCCTAACTGACTGGCTGCATATAAAAATAAATCTGGTGCTGGCTTAGAACGCTTGACGCTGTTACCATCGGCAATTGCATCTAGTTTATCAGCTATTCCCAATTTTTCGATTACAGTATGAGCGTTTTTACTTCCCGAACCAATGGCAATTTTAATGCCTTTATGGCGCAATTCATCTATTAATTCACTCGCCCCTGGGAATAAATCCTTCGGTGTTATTTGCTCAATGAATTCCACATAGTAGCGGTTCTTACGCTCCATCATCTCTTGGATTTGTGACTCGGAATATTTTCTATCTCCAATTATTTTTATTAATGAATCTCTACGGGAAATACCTCGTAATGCTTCGTTAGCTTTGCGATTGAAAGGAATACCTTCTTCGTCTGTTAGTTTTTGCCAAGCTTGATAATGTAATTCTGCTGTATCCGTAAGTACTCCATCTAAATCAAAAATAAAGCCTTTGATTTCTGATTGCACGCTGCTAATTTCTGGCTTCAAATCAAAATAATGCCAATTTCCGCGCCAGTAAAGCTTAAACTGTAAGCGTTTCCAAGTAGGTGGTAAATTAGGTTTGGCTACAGGACCATTTTTTGTAAATTGGATACCGGCAACCCCAAAAATTACAGCTTGCCAAATACTACCGCAGGATGCAGCGTGAATTCCCTCGGCAGCATTACCGCGTGTATTTTCTAAATCTACTAATGCTGCTAATATAAAATTTTTGTAAGCTTCGCCCGTATTGCCCAAAGAAGCTGCTACAAGTCCGTGAATTGCAGGACCCAAAGAAGAACCATAGGTAATATCGGTGCGGGGTGCGTAATAATCCCAGTTTTTCAGAAGAACTTCTCTACCATAATCAGTTTCGGCAGTTCTTTCCATCAAGTAAAGTAGCATCAATACATCTGGTTGCTTGAGAATCTGCCGTTTGTTAATTTCCTTAATTCCCAAAATCGATAACATTGAATCGGTACGGGGTTCGTAATCGGCAAGGTTGACATCTTCTAATTTAAAAAAGCCCTCAAACTGTTCAATAAGTCCCGTTTTTGAATCAAAAGGAATCAAGAGATTTTCGGCAATATCTCGCCAACGTAAACGTCTTTTCTGGGTAACTTGCAGCTTTTGTTCTAATTGTGTAGCTTTTTCGGGAAAGTTTTCGTGAAGCCAACTGTAAACTTCAAGAGCTTTCTGTAAATGCCATTGCACCATTCTATTGGTAAAAGCATTGTTATCTATATTTTCGTGATACTCATCGGGACCAATCACATCAAGGATAGAGTAACATTCACGCTTAACATCAAGATAAACCCTGCTACCCCAAAATAAAGCAGTATCAAGAATAATCTCTGCACCACAATCGCGCATCCATTCGTCATCGTTCGTAACCTGCCAGTACAACCAAGCCGCAATACTAATATCAGAACTAATGTGAATTTCGCGATCGCGACACC
>CAYMZW010000454.1:0-5900 GCA_964395005.1 uncultured Rivularia sp. | reverse complement strand
CAACTTTATCAAAGCCAATTACGTAAACCATATCGGCTTCGTGTCCCTTAGCGCGATTGATGCGAGACACTGTAACGCCATCCTCGTGCCAGAATTTATCTGGGTCGTTATTAGGATATTCTGGATACAAATCGTTTAATATTTTAGCAGTGGGAATATAAACGTCAATATTTTGATCGATTAGGAAATCAGCAACTTCTCGTTCTAGTTCTATCGCTTCGGAATTAGAGCCTAAAACAACTACTAAAATATCGCGACTGGGATTAAGACCATCATTAACAATATTGTGCATGATGTTCTCAGACAAAGCTGTTAATTCTTCTTGACGGGAATTGTAAGTTTTAAATTCTAGTACGGGTTCTCCCCAAAGTTCGGGAATTGGGTTCGGAGAAAATTGTGGCGATCGCACTATGGTAATGGGCTTACCGACTCTGCGAAAATCACCTTGGACTTCGTATCCGATTCTGTCCCAATCTTTTTTATTGGTGATACCGGAAAGCATTCCCTCGTCACGCAGCAAACCCATACCAATAGCGTGGGCTGCTGTTAAAATTGGTCCCGGAGTCCGGTAACAGTGACGCATCACTTCCGAGCGTTTGATACCACCGGGGTATTGTGGCTGTTTGTTGAGCAGATTGCTCAATTCTTGACCAAATACTTCTTTAGCTTTTGGTACAACTAAACTATCAAGACTTTGTGCTTCATCGTAAGCCCAGATTAAACGCTTTTCTTCTGGTGTTTCCTCGCTTGCAGGTCTTAAAGCTTGATAAGCTAACCAGTAAATTGCTTGTTTATCTTGATATTTCAGATTTTCGTCAGCAACTAAATCTTGACCTTCATCAATCAAGATAGCGTCAAACATCGGTTCAACTGTTATCTCTTCTTGTAACCGCTTGCATAACTCAGCTAAACCGCGATTTGGTTGTCCTTGATTGGTATCTACAACTGTTCCGCGTCTTTTACCGTGGTATTCGCAAATTGTTCCATATAAACCCGGTTGCTCTTTGGCACCCCAAGCATGAAGCACGCGCAATTTTAAATTGGTTTTGGGATCGTATTGTAAATCTCCACCGCTAAAACGACGCATCCATTGGTCTAATAACCCAATCATTAAGTCGTATAAAGAGCGAGTGAAAAACACCAAAGCGATATCCCAATCCGGGTGCTTCAAATGCATATGCGCGGCTTTTTGACATAGCAATACAGTTTTACCAGAACCAGCAATACCGCGAATACGTTGAGGCCCTGGGGGTATTTCTTTACCAATATGTTCTTGCTGTAAATCGATTTCGTAAAGCCTTTGACGCAAAGCATCCATGACGCTAGCACGGGTTTTACCACTAACAGCAATATCGCGTTGAGGTTTGCGAAGTACTGGAGTTCCACCAATTACTGAAAGTAGTAATTCCCAATCTTTATCCTCTAAATTTTCTCCAGGAACTACGGGAGAGCTTTGTTGAATGCCTTCGAGTAAAGCTGTTTTACTTAACTGGTCTTGAAAAATTATTGTAGGACAGTTGGGTAATTCGTGAAAACCTCTTTGCTGCCACTGTTCTTGAGTAATTAAAGGTAGTGCAACGATTGTTCTACCGTTGACTTTACGCCAAATGGCTGGCTCTCGATCGGTATATGCAATTAAAGCGCGTAATTGATGTTGTGCCAGTTGAGATGGAGATGCTTGTGCGGTTCGGAAGTCTTGTAAAAGCCAATTGTTATCTTTGATTTCGGCTATTTGATCGATGGTAACTGGCAGAATTTCAACTACCGTTAAACCAAATTCGCGATCGACAATAAGAATATCGGGTTCCTTACGAATTTCGCCAACTTTTGAGAAGATGGGATACCGCCAATAGCCGATACAGTTTCTATCTGCAAAGGCATTTTTAACAGCGTCCCATACTTTTTGTTCGCTTGATTCCGTTCCGGATTTTATTGCTTCTGTTGTGATAAATTTATTGTTGGTATCTTCAAAAATCATTTAATATTTCCGTGTTTAATTTATGAGGAGAAATGAATTTTTGTTACGCGAAATTACCCTCACCGTTTAAGGGTGGGGCTATACATACAAAACTTGTCTAAGTACTCTGTAAATAAGTAACAAAAGTTTCACTCGTGTTGCTAAATTAGCATCGCTTCAGTATTTGCTGCCAGTGCAGATACACGGATGAAGATTGATATTACGCTGTTCTGCGTCTAAGGGATGATGCGGATTTTTTTTTACAGTTGTGATAAATATTGCTTTTAAATTAATTGCGATCATTAAATTGATCTTAGAGGTGGTAGCTCAAAGTTGTTAAAAGTGCGAACATTGTAGGATGTAGAAGTTAAGGCTTCAGCAATTTTGAGACATAAGTCTTACTCCATGAATATTTCAGCAAAAAATTAGGGTATGGGGAAAGTAGGTTTTAATAAGCATTTGAGTCAATAGCCTTAGCTGTTTTGCAGGCGAGCGCTATTAAAGGAATATAAAATATTCTAAAAGTGACGATGGCTAAAACTGTAGTTTCTAGGTTGATTTCTAAAAGTTTGCGATTTACCGATTAAGCAGCTTCCATAGTACTACCCCAATTTTAAGCTATCAAAATATATATAAATATTATTGTTCTCACGGTGTTATTTTTGGGAACTTTCAGGGCATTCTAATAGAAGAAATTAAGCCAAAGGATTTGTTCATAATCTTTTGTAGCTAGAAATAGGAGAATCCTTGTGTCTAATTCTATTGTTAATGAAATCGTTGGGGGTAAATATGATATACGAGCAGAAATTGAGCAAGGAGGAAGTAGTATTGTCTATTTAGCTACAAAGTTAAATAGTAATGAACGCTATGCAATTAAAACGCTTTCTACAAATGAAGAGAATGCTGTTAAACTCCTTAAAAGAGAGACTGATAATTTAAAGCGACTCAATCATCGTCATATTGTTAGATTTATTGAAGAAGGTTATGATCGGCGTCACCAAATTGTTTATTTGGTCTTGGAATATTTAAAAGGTCTAGATATTCAAACTTATTTTGATAGTGGTATTGATTTAAAAACTAAATTTAATATTTTCTTACAGATTATTTCTGGTATTAGTCATGCTCATTCTAAAAATATCATTCACAGAGATATTAAACCAGACAATATTAAAATTGTAGATATTGACGAAGAGCCGGAAGCTAAAATTTTGGATTTTGGCATAGCAGTTATTACCACGACTATTTTAACTAATACAATTAGAAGTTATTATACACCTTTATTTTCTGCACCTGAGCAAATTACTCTTGAAGGAGTTTATAGAGATTCAGATATTTATTCTCTAGGAATGACATTTTTATATTTATTATCAACTAGGGAAGCTAGAATAAATTTTCAAGATGAAAAAGACAAAAATATACTTTTTAATTCCGCTGAAGAATCTTTGGATAGTTTATCTAATTACCAAGAATTAATAGAAATTCTGATAAAAGCTACAGATAAGGAACGCGAAAATCGTCCGAAGCTAGATCAACTTAGAAAAGTAATTTCTCATTTTCGGGAAGAATTAGCAGAAAAAAATACTATATTATTTAGAATAACTTCTAAATTACAAGATCAAATTGATAATGAGTATGATTGTCAAGGACAACCTGTAAAAATTAAAAGATGTACTGAATCAAACTTAAAACATAATTCCGGAATTTTACATATAAAAAAAAGTTCAAGACAACAAAGAGAAGACAGACTTGCTGTCGAGATTTGTATAGAAACATTGTCTAAAGTATATTATGGTTTTATCGATAAAAATAATCCTACCGCAATTGTGATTTACAGTGAACCTTCATTTGTTAAACCACAAATTCAAGAAACAATTATTGAAAATGGCATAGCTATAAAAGCAGAACCAATTGTTGAAATAGGTAACTCTAGAAGAGAAATAGATTTGAGTGAGTTAGTGAATAAAATTATTGAAAAAGAGCAACAAGTACAAGATGAAATAGAAAGTAATCAAGCATTAAAAAGAACATTTGAAACATGGCAATCTTTAATTGACATTGAGAATAATATCATTAAGGATAAAAAGAAGATTTTTAGATATCAAAAAAAATATTACGATAGCCAAAAACAACTATTAATTTTAACCTTAGAACAAGATATTTCTATTGAAGATTATGATGAGATTACATCTCCGCCTTTACCTGTAACTATTTCAGTTGAAAAAATATTACATAATAATCGCAAACAGGAATTTCAAAAAGCAATTGGAGATATTATTGATGGAGATTAATCTAAAAATGGTGAATCAGTTAAAACGTTATAATAGAAGTTGTTTTATATAAAAATAATTCTAATGATGAAGAAATCGAATATGAAACTTTTTCTAGAGGTTCTATTCAAAAAGAATATAGAGAAATAATCCGACAATTAAAAACTGAAGGTAAAAATATACTGGCTCCTATTTTTCAAGAAACGAAACAACATGAGTCAGAAAGTACTTCAATTACAAATATTATTCGTGATATTAATGATGAAGATATTCAAAATGTAGAAAAGATAACTGCAAAAATTAGTTCTGTTGATGATTTAGATTCGTTTAGTAAAAATCAGAGTCATAAAGTTCAAGAAGAAATACAAAAACTGAAACAAGAGTTAGAAAAACTTAAAAATAAAACTAGAATTTCAGAAGTAGTTCATACTTATGAGATTCGTGAGTATCTTTTAAAAGCTTTAAAACAAGCAAAAAATAGAGTAATGATTGTTTCGCCTTGGATTAAGAGAAGTGTAGTTAATCATGATTTTATATCAACCTTAAAGAATACTCTCAGCCGGAAGGTCAAGGTATATATAATATATGGTATTAAAGGAGCAAATTTTCAAAATGATAGATGGTTAATTCAACAACTAGATAAATTAATGAATAATTATCAAAATTTTATTTTTCAAGAAACCGCAAATAGCCATCGGAAACAAATTGTTTGCGATCAAAAATTTGCTATTGTATCTAGCTTTAATTTTTTATCTTTTCGTGCCGATCCAAATTTACCTTATAGAGATGAATTGGGGGTAGTTTTGAGAGATAAGCAAACGATTGAAGATTTATTTAAGAGTGGTCTTAGTTTGATTGACAATTAATTTTTAGCTCAAATGATAACAAAAAAGCTGTTTAATTATTAAAAAAAATACATTTTAGGACAAAATAATTACTCTCTCAAACTTATAACTCTTCCCATTCATCCTTCTCAATTGCAGCTTGCCGTAATATTTAATTTAAAAGCCCTTTACTAATATCGCTTTTATGAGGATTGGGAATTCTTACGGTAAAATCATTCTTAACCATATACTGGTGGTTTGTCTCAGAATATGGTCTTTCAAATCCTAATTTTCTTAAATAGCGAATTAAATCACCCCGTTTAACTAGTCGAAGGCTGGCATTATGCTACTTGCTTTATGGACAATTCAATACCATCAATCACGGGTAAAGGTAAATTTCTCGCAACTCGCAATAAAATCCATTCTTCCAGAACTTCTGATAACTCTTCTCTACAAAGTTCTAGAGTTTGCTCGTTTGCCCATACACCTTGAAATTCAGTTATCCTACCATAGAATGTACGATCATCTGACAAAATCTTATACTTTGCTTTATGCAAACCAGCTTGTATGTATCTTGTCAACATTTTTTCTGTGCCTTGTAATCAAGTAATAGTTCAATTTATTTCTAATTTAGATTGATATATTGCCATTTTACTTATAAAGCAATAGGCAAAGTGTGACGCAAGAAAGGTGTATTGCCATTTCCTTTATATAATTATAAAAACCATCGAGCCTGCCTTTACGGCAAGCTTTGTTTTTGTAGCCTAAGCAATTAAGGAGTTTACGCAGTTCTTTAAAACTTCTTCATTCAACGGAGAGGGTGGGATTCGAACCCACGGTACCTTTCGGTAC
>CAYMZW010000453.1:0-5902 GCA_964395005.1 uncultured Rivularia sp. | reverse complement strand
AAAGCTAATTTACATTCTGTTACATAGTTTTGTTTATTTCTGCCGACTTACTTACTCCAATCGAATTAGAATCCGTTAACGTCATCGGTAATGCTACCTCTGGCAAAATCACAACATTACTAGAAGGAAGCATTAAACTTGTTTCCACTTTATTTGATATTCCGTCCGAAGATTTTACTACATTGTTCATACAGCTTTGTTGAGGCGCTATTTCTATTATTCTGGCACGATATATGAAATTATTTCACTTTCCCTTCTAGATTAACAGGACTTAGGGAAATCTGTTTTATTTATCAACTACGAGCGGATTCCTCACAACTTCCTCAAATTATTTCTCTATAAATAGAAGTAGAAAAGTAGATTCTTTAATTAACAGGGAAAAATAAAAATGGGCAATATAGTGCAAGTCAACACTTCTTAACTTTTTAAGGAGGTGATATAAATGACTATGAGATTTAGCAACCGTACTGAAGCCGGAAAACTTTTGGCTCAAAAGCTCAAAGCCTATGCAAATCTTTCAGATGTAATTGTATTAGCTTTACCTCGTGGAGGTGTTCCGGTGGGATTTGAAATAGCCAAGGAATTAAATATACCATTTGATGTTTGCGTAGTCAGAAAACTGGGCATTCCGCATCATAAAGAGTTGGCTATGGGTGCTATTGCTTCTAATGGGGTGCGAGTACTCAATTACGATATTTTGAGTGAATGGAATATACCCGATAAGATAATCGACAAAGTTTCAGCTAAGGAACTACGTGAATTAAGAAGACGCGAGCATTCCTATCGAGATAATCGTTCAGTTATTAATGTGAAAAATCGTACAGTAATACTCGTAGATGACGGTATAGCTACAGGTTCAACCATGCGTGCAGTTATTGCCTTGATGAGACAACAAAAGCCCAAACAGATAATTGTAGCGGTTCCCGTTGCACCTAAAAGTGTATGCAAAGAACTACAAACGGAAGTTGATAAGCTCGTATGTTTGACAATGCCAGAACCTTTCTATGCTGTTGGTTTGTGGTACGAAAATTTCCCACAAACTAGCGATGAGCAAGTACATCAATTACTTGAAAAATCTACAGCAATGGCTAATTCAGCATGAAATTATACATACTGGGATAGGGAATTGGGCATGGGTAATAGATGACTTTGAATAATATTTGTTGATGCTTGAATAATATATCGGAGGGTATAAAAATGATTAGTAATGTTTTAAACAAAGTTGAAGAGAAGATAGTTTCAATTGCAATCGGTTCTGTTAATTTGCAGGCAGAATTAGTAATACCGTTAGATGCTCGTGGAATTATTCTATTTGCACATGGTAACGGTGTTGGACGCTACAGTACTCGGAATCGTTACCTTGCTCATGTCATGCGTCAAACTGCGGGGGTTGGAACAGTATTGATAGACTTGTTAACTCCCAAAGAGGAAGAAATCGACTTACGAAGCAAACATTGCAGTAGTAACGTGCAATTTTTAGCAAAAAGATTAATTGGTGTAACCGATTGGTTGCTCAATAACGATAGCACCAGTAATTTGAAAGTCGGCTATTTTGGCGATCGCACTGGTGGAGGAGCAGCATTACTCGCAGCAGCGCAACATCCAATGTCTGTTGGAGCAATAGTTTCGCGCAGCGGAGAAACCTGTTTAACATCAGATGCTTTAGCTTATGTACAAGCCCCAACATTACTAATTGTCGGTGAAAATGACCTACCGTTAATTGCGATGAATCAAGATGCATTCAACCATATAAAAGCATCTAAAAAACAAATAGAAATGATTCCCGGTGCTTCTCAACAATTTAACGAACCAGGTGCTTTAGATGAAGTAGCCCGTTTAGCAAGTAGCTGGTTCGGGTATTATCTTGCAGCACCCCAACAGCAAGAACTTTCAGTCCATGCAATACCTTGGCATCAAAGAAATTTTAGATTTTAGATTTTGGATTTTGGATTTTGGATTTTAGATTTTGGGCGTTATCTCGTTCCAAGACTCTGGCTTGGAATGCCACTACAAGAGGCTCTGCCTCTTATCAGCCTACCCCATGCCCATTCCCAATTATGGAGATTTGAGTAATGCGTGCGATGATTTTACAACAGCCCGGATTTGGATTATCAATTGCGGTGGATTTACATCCCACTGCACGGTTAACATGACATACCAACCAGAAACACGTTTAACGACACGAGCTTGTTTTAAAACACCTCCATCCGGAATTTCTCTAGATTGTCTTAGTCTTATCGAACCTATTACAGGTAATTTGATGTATCCGTTCTGTAATGGATTTTTACCTAATTGAGGAAAGGAAAAAGAGCGCATCCGTCCAGCTTTTTTAAATCGCGGGAATCCATGATTTCGTTCCCACATACTCACAAAAGCTTTTTCAAGTCGTCTCAAAGTCTGCTGTGAGGAGTAGTAGTCTGTGCGGGAATTCATATGAGCGATATTCCATCTTTTCCCTATGATATTTTGTGGGGAGAGCGGATAGTGCGCTCTGTTGCTAATTTAACTCGTCAGGATGGAGAAGAGTTTCTTGCATTGGCTCCTAAAGTTCCGATTACTACATGGGTAGAATCTTTTCCTTTAGAGAAAGCGAATGAAGCATTGGAAGCACTTCGTAACGGTGAAATTAACGGTGCCGCCGTCTTAGTCATTAATTAAATAAATAAAACTAATAATTGATTTATTAAACAACATAAAATTTTGTAGAGGCGCAGTATATCGCGTCTCTACATCGTAATAAATCATGTTATCAATCAGAAAAATTGTCGATTATAAGAAGAGCATTACTTATCAATCTCTTCTCCAAATTCTTCAAGATGTGCGAGGTATTTCTTCTCTAGAAAATCTTCCGGATGTACGAGGTATTTCTCCTCTGGAAAATCTTTTGTTTCTGCGGCTTATCCGCCTTCTCCAACTACTTACGAGCCGACATCTTAGTCTTCCTCGCGTGCCTCTTCTGAAGCATATAGTTCTCCGACAGCGCTGGTATAGCCATCTTCTCGTCCTACGGACAGTAACACATCGAGTTCTACCTAATCTATTTCTACGTCGGCTAATTCTTTGAGCAACTAAAACCTCTTCTGCCCCAACTTCAGGTAAATTTGTTTGAGCATATGCAGGTAAAGTAATGGTACTTAAGGTCAAAAGTGCCGCTAAGGCAATTGTATTTTTTAGTATTTTTTTCATCAGTCGGATCTCCCTATAATTAATCCGAACTCTTACTTGTATTATCTCTCTGTCAACAGGGAAATTACTTAAAAAATTTGTAAATTACATAAAAATTTATTTATCTATCTATTACTAAATGAGCAGGACATTATCATTGCTCAAAAAAATATTTCCTCACAACTTCCTCACATTTTTTTTCTACTCTTAAATTGAAAGATTTCAAAACCTTGAAATAAGAAATCCATAGGAGTTAAAAATTATGCCAATTACTCGCTGGGAACCTTTTCAAGAAATCGAACGCTGGGAACCTTTTGACCGAGAGCCGATGTGGTCATTAGACCAAATGCAGCGGCAAATGAATCGCTTGATGGAGCGTTTTATGTCAAGCGGTAACGGAGGTTCTGCACTCAACTATATACCCTCCGCAGAAATGGAAGAAACAGCTGAGGAAATCAAGCTTAAATTGGAAATTCCAGGAATGGAAGCCAAAGACTTAAATGTTGACGTGACAGAAAACTCTGTTTCGATTAGCGGAGAACGCAAATCTGAAACTAAAACAGAAGAAAAAGGTATGGTACGCTCTGAATTTAACTACGGTAGATTTGAGCGGAAAATTCCTTTACCAGCCCACGTTCAGAATGACAAAGTGCAAGCAGAATACAAAGACGGTATTCTTACGCTTAACCTACCTAAAATTGAAGGTGAAAAGCATAAGGCTGTAAAAATCAACGTGAAATAAATAATTGTTAGTTTTTACCGCAAAAACAAATGACGTTGCATTGCAACGTCATTTATATGTTAAGTCCTAATTGTATTAAAAAAAATATTGATTACCATATTTTTAACCACATTGCTCAATATTTAAGAGATAATAAGAATAAGAGGTAATTATGAATAAATAATTCATATCTCGACCTCTCAATTACTTAATTCACTTACTAATAAACAAATGAGGGTGGTTAACCATGAAAACTACTCACATATTAACTTGCTGTACTATTCTAGGTCTTCTATTAGGGAATAGTTCAACATCGGCTCAATCTCGGATAGCAGTTTCAAACACTAGTCAAGAACTTTCTACCACTGAAGTAATTAATATTGGTGAGGATAAGTCTACTCAACCGATAATTCCGATTAAAATTGCTCGAACAGACACTTTTTCTACCGATAAATTGGTCGCGAAGGGAATCATGTATGGTGTTAAAGGCAATTTTGAAGAAGCAGTTAAAACACTTCGTCTTGCGATTAGGCTCGATCCAAATCGTGCTGATGCATATGACAATTTGGGCAATGCTTTAGTCGGATTGGGGAATTTAGATGAAGCTATTGAAGCATATCGTCGTGCTATTGCTCTCTATCCACCCGAAGCTATTGCTGCGAGTCCCCATAACAATCTTGGTAGAACATTAGTAGAGAAAGGACAATGGGAAGAGGGAATTAAATTCTACTGTCGTGCTATTAAACTAGATCCGAGCTTCTCTAATCCTTATCAAAATCTAGAAAATGTACTACGACAAAAAGGCATTGGTATTAATTTCCAGAGTGTTGATATTCGTAAAAACCCTGACGCTTTGGGTCAAATTGCTATTTTTCTCAGAAGCATGAATCAATTAGAACCGGCACTTGCTTGTTTGCGCTGTGACGTGGAGCTAAACCCCACTAGTGCTATATCCCACAGCAGTCTAGGAGCAGTTCTAGCCGATTTAGGTCGCTTGAAAGAAGCAGAAGAGAATTATCAATATGCAATTAAGCTAGATCCAAATTATGCAATGGTGTATAACAACATTGCGACTTCATTAGTGCGGCAGGGAAGAATAGAAGAGGCAATACAAACATACCGTCAAGCCATCAAACTGCCAGATAGTCCCGGTCAACCTGCAAGCGCTCATACACTTGCCTACGATAATTTAGGAACTCTATTAATTCACCAAGCAATAATCAATAACAACATCAAAAACCTAGAACAAGGAATTGCATACCTTCGTCAGGCTAAAAAACTTGATGCCAACTATACTCCAGCTTACATAGATTTGGCCGGTGGATTAATCACTCAATATATTTTGACCGACTCTGATGGAGTAGAAGAAGCAATCGCTGTGCTACAAGAAGAGTTGCAGTTACAAGATATGCCTTATAACTCAACTCGTACTCATGTAATGAGCCATTATTTCTTAGGATTTGCTTATATGGCTAAAGACCAGTTGCAAGAGGCAATTAAAGAATATAGACTGGCAACTCAGTTAGACCCAAACTTTACCCATGCCCAAAAACAACTTGAACAAATTGAGCAATTGCTTAAAGAGCAAAATTAAATCAAAAAATGGAAGCAACAACTCGGATTAATCTGGGTTGTTGTAGATATTATTAACCTAGCATTCAGCTAAGATTTGCTATTATAGCGTTTCCCAGTCTATTGAAGTACACACAAAACCTCACCCCTACCCCCTCTCCTTGATAAGGAGAGGGGACATAAAGCACAGCTTTATCGGGGTGAGGTAGTCGCTGTACCCCAGTTGCTTAGGAAACGCTATAGCTCTTTCAAAGTCTAGTTTTATAAATATTGTCTCTGTAAAAACGTTTAATTGAAGGTATCTAAACCGAAATTCATATCCTGATTCAACAAGCCCTATAATCTAAATACTTATCTAAGCCGCAATGTATTAGTTAATTTTTTTATCCCCAAAAGTAATGCTATCTACTTTATAAGCAGGTGGCTCAACATGGATAACAACCC
>CAYMZW010000452.1:0-5917 GCA_964395005.1 uncultured Rivularia sp. | reverse complement strand
TTGCTGCAATGCTGATAAATAAAGATGCATAAAACGGATGTGGTGGATTATTTGGGGATATACCTCCTAAAGGTTGATTAATTTTATCAATATGTTGAGTGACAACACCCGAAACAATCGCACCACCACCAAGCCCAATACCAAGTATTTGTACCGTGTTATTGAGAGAGCGATCGCGCTTTGTTTGTTCGATTTCGACGATGCCGCGAATTGATGCTGTTGCTTGCTCTAATAAATTTGTTCCTTGCTCAAAGTATCCGATATCGGCGTTGATTTGTTTGTAGAATCTCTCGCAATCTTGATAATAAAACTTTTCAAGAATACTTAAATTATCGTCTTGGGTTGCAGCCTTGATTTGTCGAAGTTTTTCTTGATAGTTATTGCGGTTAATGTCAATAGTATTTTGATAATCTTTTAAATTTCTTAGTAAACGAGTATATTTTAAAGATTCTTGGGGTAATTCTTTTAATTTTCCTGTTAATTGATTTAAGATTTCGATTGTTATTTCATCGTATGCGGTAGTTAATTTAATATTTTCGATAGTATTTTCAATTTCATCGTAAGCAGCAGCGATTTTTTGATAAATGATTCGGCTATCTTGAAAGGCTTTAACAACTTTACTGCGGAAGAAGAATAAATCGAATAATTCTTGATAGCACTGATTAAGTTTTTCGTCAGCTTGTGGGTTATCAAATAGCCAAATAATGACGTGTTGATAGTTTTCTAATTGACTAAATAAGCCATATTCAAAAATTGGGCTATCAAATAATTTTCCTTGTCGGTTAAATTCAGGTTTGTTATTAGTATTTGAAAAAATTGCTGTTAAGCATTCTTGAGCAATATCATAGTAATTTGTTTTATTTTGTTTATCTTCAAGAGTTATCCAAGCAGTAATTAATAAAGTTTGTCCTAAAAAGTATTTATCGGGAATTAAGCTTAAGCAGTTTTGAGGATTAAATTGACTTAATAAAGAAACATCAACATCTTCTGTTAAAGTTTGATTATCAGCTTCTTTTTCTGAGCGACGTAAATTCAACCAAAATGCGTAACTGTCGTATATTCGTATTGGATAGACAAAACCTTTGATTAAAATATCTTGATTTTGATCGGTTATTTTACCCGCAAAATTGATTGAATAATCGTCTTGTTTAACTTCCGATGGTTTGATTAATTCAACCCGCAAACCTTTTGGCTCGTTGGCAATATCTACTATGCGCTGAGTCAGTTGTAAATCATGTTCTAAAGTATTTTTAACAATATAATTTGCACTATGCCAAAGTTGGATATCTTGTTTAGTTAAAGAATTGGTATTAACACTGGCACCTTTATAAAGTTGAAATGCGAATAAATGAATGTTTGGTGCATAGATTTTCATGGTTGTTTAGACAGAAATTATTTTCGTAACCATTGCGTTTTGATCCCCCCTAGCCCCCCTTGATAAGGGGGGAATAGGATTCAAAGTCCCCCTTCTTAAGGGGGATTTAGGGGGATCGAACGAGATGTATGTACACCGTAGCCTTTTCGGAGAGAGGTTTCTGATTGCATAACATACCCTACATCAAGTTTGTCAAAAAATCTATGATTGTTGGCTACTTCGCTGCTTTTTATCAGCTATTTTTTTCAATTCATCTTGGATTATTCGATAGCGATTTTCGATAGTATTTTCCTGAGATGCAGGATTATTTCTTCTAACTTTAGTAATTTCTCTTTCGGTAACTAAAACTGCATCTCTCACGGATTCGTGATTGATATACCATTGACGAATTTCTTCGGCAACAGATTCAAAACTAATATTATCTAAAGCTGTTATTTTTTCCTGTAATAAAGGAATATCCTGAACTGCTTTTTCATCAAATACATAATCTTGCTCTTGAATAACATCTATAAATGCTGCAATTAATTCATTTGGTTTCATTTGAACATTCCTATTTGTTTAAATTCCTTAATTATAAAAATAATTCTCCTTAACCCTCTCCTTGATAAGGAGAGGGTGCGCGACAGCGCCGGTGAGGTTTAATCCCCAACGGCATAAAAAGCACCCCAAAAAATCGGCTTTTTAAAAGGTTGTTGTTGCGGTTGATAATTTTTCTCCAATCTTTCTTTGATTTTATTTTTATTATCATTTGTCATATTTTGATTATCCTCAATCCATTGGATTAATTCTTCTGTAGTCACTCGTCGCAGCCATTTTTGTGCTTGATTGAGTGCAATAGAGACTTTATTAGTTGGATTCTGAATATTTTCGTAAAATTTAATCATTAAAATAGCCGTCGAAAAATCATCTACAGCCCACAAACTACTAACTATACTCGCAGCACCCGCACGAATAAAGCCGCTAGGTAAACCAATATATTCATCGCTAGTATTACTAAAATCAGTAAAACCACTTTCACAAGCGGAAATACTCACAAGACGACAATTAGATAAAGTTAAATCAAATATATTGTCTAAAGTTAAGGATTTTTCTAAATCAATTGCTTTGCCGTCTGATAATTCTAATAACCGCGATGATTCTATATTATTGGGAATGGGAGAAATAAAAGTATCCGCTAGCTGTAAACCTGATTTTGCTGGATTTTCTAAATTAAAATAACCGTGACAGGAAAAGTGTAGCCAGTTAGCATTTTTAAGATTATCCGCGTTTGATGGTTGTTTTAAAGCGGTTGTTGTGGCTTGACTATGTTTAAGAATGTGATTGGGGTTAAATTTATTGGCGATGGTTTCGACTTCAATATCTGTGAATACTAAATCGTTTGTCGGGTTTTGAATCGCAAATAATGTAGAGACGTTATACATAACGTCTCCATATATCGCGTCTCTACATTTTGATAATTGCTGTTGGGAAACTCGCAGTAATTGACAGCTAGGTGCATAACTCACACCGTCGCTAAATTTATCAATTAAATATTCTCCGTCGGATAGATATAAAGCGTGGATGGGTAATAAATGTAAATAGCGATGGGGAATTAAAATTAGTTTTTTACAGCTTTGGGGAATTAAGGATATGACTTCATCTAAGTGTAAAATTTCTGCTAGCTGAGTTAATTTGTTGTTTAATTCGTGTTGCCAGCGCTTTTTATCTGTGTAATAAGGCTGTAAATATTCGTCATAGCTCAAATCTTCAAGCTTGTCAAAATCTTCTTGACTAGAATGCCAAACAATCGGTTTTTCACAATCATGGGTAATTATAAAAGCGCGGAAACAATCTTTAAAGATATACCATTCAACAATTGCCGTCTTTTCATCTACCAGATTTTGGATTTCTGGGAAACGAATCGGTTTAAAACCAATAATCCTAGAAATTAAATCTTCCCTTTGTTGACGCAGTTGATTCAAATGACTGCGATTAATATCTATATTATTTTGCTCCGCTTGCTCTAACCGTTGCTTTTCTGCGGCAATTTCTTTTCTTAACTGCTGCAACTGTTGAGTAACTTCGGCGGGAATTTCACCTTTGGGATAAAGTTCGTCGTTAAATAGCAACTCTACCAAATTCCGGGTTTTACTGCGCTCGATAAACTCTAACGCTTGAGTTTCATATTGCAACTGCAAACAAACTTCCACCATATTACGATAAAGTTCATTCCATTTCTCCGCTTGCTTGCGCTTGCTTTCCTCACCGGATATAATTTCACCGCGCAATAACTCTACAGTGGCAATAGCCGATTCATAGGTATTGCAAGCAGAATTAAATCTACCTGCATCTTGATAAAGCATTCCCAGGTTTGTTAAAGTTACTGCATTTTTTTGAGGAAAAGCTAGCTGGGTGTAGATTTGCAAAGCAGATTTATAGCAAGAAATGGCTTTTTCAATATTAGAGGCTTTATCTCCTTTGATTCTGTCTTTGTAAGCAAGTCCTAAATTATTTTGCGTCTGTGCCCAATTTTGAGGAAATGCTTCACGGGTTCTAACTTGCAATGCAGCATTGCAGCAAGAAATGGCTTTTTCAATATTGGAGGCTTTATCGTCTTTGATTCTGTCTTTGTAAGCAAGTCCTAATATATTTTGCGTTGTTGCCCAATGTTGCGGAAAAGCTTGCTGAGTGTAGACTTGCAAAGCAGCATTACAGGAAGAAATGGCATTTTCAATATTGGAGCCTCTATCACCATTAATTTTTGTGATGTAAGCAGTAGCTAAATTATTTTGCGTCATTGCCCATTCTTGGGGGAAAGCTTGTTGGGTTAAGACTTGCAAAGCACTATTATATAAAGAAATGGCATTTTCAACATTTTCTGCAATATCACCCTTGATTCTTTTGCAGTAAGCATTGGCTAAATTATTTTGTGTTCCAGCCCAATATTGGGGGAAAGCTTGCTTGGTGTAGATTTGCAAAGCAGCTTTATAGTAATCAATAGCATTTTCGATATTAGAGACAATATCACCTTTGATTCTGTCGCTGTAAGCATTGGCTAAATTATTTTGCGTTGCAGCCCAATCTTGGGGGAAAGCTTGCTTAGTGTAGATTTGCAAAGCAGCTTTATAGCAATCGATAGCTTTTTCAATATTGGAGGCTTTATTACCTTTTATTCTGTTGCAGTAAGTATTGGCTAAACAATATTGCGTCGTAGCCCAATCTTGGGGGAAAGCTTGCTTGGTGTCGATTTGCAAAGCAGCATTGTAGGAATCAATGGCTAATTCAATGTTTTCGGCTTTATCGCCTTTGATTCTGTCACTGTAAGCTATGGCTAAATTATTTTGTGTCGTTACCCAATGTTGAGGGAAAGCTTGCTGGTTTAAAATTAGCAATGCAGTATTGTAGAAGAAAATGGCATTTTCAATATTTTCTGTAATATCACCATTGATTCTCCTGTAGTAAGCATTAGCTAAATTAATATGCGCTACAGCACATTTTTGAGGAAATGCTTTATAGGTAAATACTTTGAGAGCAGTTTCGTAACTTGCGATCGCAATTTCTATATTGCTAGCTTTATTAGCCAGAGGAAATTCTTGAATTCTATTACCAAAATTACTAATATCTACTGCGATATATTCCGCTTCATCGGCTTTTGCTTCCTCAAAAAAATTTGTTGCCCAGCGTCGCAATATTTGGGCGAAAATATCATCGAGCTTATCTGTATTTGCAGCAAATAAACGGTAAACAGCTTCTGTATCACCCTTACTTTCTGAAATTTTTCGCAGAATTTCTATCAAAAACTTCACATAAGCTTCCAAATTTTCCTCGCTTATTTCTTTTTTTTGCCTTAGCGAGGAAAATTCAATATTAAGATTCAAAGTTTGAGCTAACTCATTTCCCAAATTCCTCAACCAAATAGAAGCATTTTCATTTCTTTCCTCTAACATCTCTTCTGCTTCTGCTTCAAGGGCGTGGAAAAACTCAGCATTAAAATCCCGATTCGCGGCTAATATTTCCCCTTCTTCCCCATTCGCACAATCGAGCAGTTGTTGAATCAAATTCAGGTAAACTTGCTGGCGCTGTTCGTTCATAACACCGCATCTAAATCATATATTTATATTATTTCAGTATAACTGCTGAGGATTTCGGAAAATATCGAAGTTTGTGGTGCGTGAGCATAATTCGTAATTCGTAATTCGTAATATGGCACATTCGTGCCACGCAAGCTACGTGACGGTAATTTCAAATTATTTGGTTACAGATGGTAAATTATCGTACAGTACAACACTTTACGACTAAATTTATCCTGAATTCAGCAACGCCAGATATTGATGGTGCGTGACGGTAATTTCTAATTATTTGGTTATAGGTGATAAATTATCGTAACCGTCACTCACCCTACAAGATATTAAATACAGCACTTTGCAGATAAATAAGATACAACTTCATATAACAAAAATCTTGTGGGGTGGGCATCCCTGCCCGCCAAAATGTACGACTCGTCTTCTGCGTCTTCGCAGTTAATCATTCTTATTTAACAAACGCAATAAAAACCCCAACAAT
>CAYMZW010000451.1:5857-5931 GCA_964395005.1 uncultured Rivularia sp. | reverse complement strand
CTAGCCAGAACCCGCGTCTATTTATAGCGCGGAGTGGCTCAGATTGATACATTTAGATCCCCCCAACCCCCCTT
>CAYMZW010000451.1:0-5757 GCA_964395005.1 uncultured Rivularia sp. | reverse complement strand
AAAAAAGGGGGGCTATTTTAGATCCCCCCAACCCCCCTTAAAAAAGGGGGGCTATTTTAGATCCCCCCAACCCCCCTTAAAAAAGGGGGGCTATGTGTTTGAATTGAGGATAATTGTAATAAGCCTTTAATTTTCTCAGCTATGACACTAACAGTTGAACCCAGCACTTTATCATTGAATGATGTTCATCGTCTGTTGAAATTGCAAAAGCAGCCGAATGGTTTGTTTACAGATTATTTAACTTTAGAACGATTAACCGAATTTGAACAGGAAGATTTATCTCGTATTAGAAACGACTTTGAACGTTATCTTGCAGCGGGTAAAATTTCAGAGGGAATGGTCAAATTTTTTACGATTGCTCCTTTGATGCGCTTGGCGGGATTTTATGACATACCAATTCGTTTGACAATGGAAGATGTAGTTGGAATAGCCATCGAAGACGAAGATAAAGTTATTAAAGGGCGGATGGATATTTTAGCAGTTAATCAAGCTGAAGCAACTACTACACCGCCTTTTTGGGTATTGGTAATTGAAACAAAAAATAGTGCGATTGATGTATTTGAAGGTTTACCGCAATTATTAACTTACGCTTTTAAAAGTTTAGAGGAGCAATCATCAGTTTGGGGTTTAGTTACTAACGGACTTCGCTATCAATTTGTTTATTTAAATCAAGGAAATCCTCCAACTTATCAATTGATGCCATTGGTTAGTTTAAATGAATTACAGGGTTCGGTTTTATTGTTGGAGGTGATGAAAGCTATTTGTCAGTTACCGGGTTTTAGTTTATAAATTATAAAGATATTACATCTCCCGTAAAGCATTATCGCGTCATTCATCCGTAGCCAACTAACAACAAAACCGATTTTAAAAGATACCCTGTTCGGGTACTGTCGAATTCATATTTAAAATTGCATAATCTAATTAGCTTCAATAAACATCACATGGAACAGGTACAACAGCCTTCCGTGTAAATGAGGGCATCGCCTTCAAATTGTACAAAAGAAGCACTATAAACCATTAATTTTAAAAGTCGAGGATTTATCATGACTACAACAATGGCTACAGCAACTGCGACAAAGAATTTACCTCTTTTGCGAAGAGGAGATAGTGGAGATTCCGTGCGATTTCTTGAGCAGTTGTTATCTTCAATCTATTGGTTCAGTCAAAAAGCAAATGCGCCAATACTTATTACTGAAAATGTAAAATTTGATGCGGTGTATGACGAGCAATGCGACCGAATAGTAAAAGAATTCCAAGCAAACTATAACTCTAGTTTTCCTGCACCAGCACCAAATATAGCTGTAGATGGAGAAGCTGGTCCCCAAACTTGGCAAGCTTTAGGTGACGCAATCTTTAGATATACCTACTTATAAATTAAATTAACTTGAAGAGTATATCAAAGACGTTTATGGGGGTATTCTATACCCCCTTTTTAATTTGGTTGATAAAGATTAATTTTTTGAAATTATAAAAGTATTAATTAGTACGAACTCTCTTCAACACATACCATTAATATCTTACGATATATACGGAATTAATCTACGAACAATGTAAAATTACTTTAATAGAAGCACAGCCACGAGAAATTAGAAATTATCAAACCTTTAATGGAAAAGAACCTTTTGATGAATGGCTTAATTCATTGCGAGATATTCAGGTACGAGTCAAAATAGAGAAAAGACTTAGCCGTGTTGCACAAGGTAACTTAGGAAATTATCGCTCAGTTGGAAATGGTGTCTGCGAGCTAAAAATCAATTATGGTGCCGGATATAGAGTGTACTTTGGACAAATAGGTACTCAAATTATACTTCTTCTTTGTGCAGGAGATAAAAGTACTCAACAACAGGATATTCAAAAAGCAAAGGAATACTGGGAAGACTATGAAAGACGTGAAAGCAGCGACAAGTACTAGTTATAGAGAATCTCTCATCAATTCTCTCAAAGATTCCGAACATGCTGCAAGATATATTGCAGTAATGTTGGAATTAGATGAGGAAGGTTATGATGCAAAAATATTTAGTTCTGCTTTGGAAGAAGTAGTAGAAGCAAGAAAACGCAGCGATAATTTATCCGAAACAGCGCAACAATATTACGAACAACTCGATAAAATTATAGCTGAAACTGGTGGTGCAGAAATTTTAAAGTTAATTGAATTTTTGGATGCTTTGGGTTATCGGATTAGTTTGGTTGATAAGGATTAATTAATAAAAAATTGTTGAAATTGGAACTATTACAAAAAATAAAATTAGCGTTAAATTGTTAGAATGAGCAATCCACCGTTAGCTGATTTGACTAAACATCCTTATCCTGCATTATCCGAGCCTCCTATCCTTTCAAGCCAGCTTTCGGAATGGCAAGGCGTGTTTTTCAATCACTACGATCATCCTGCTTACGCAAGTCCGGAATTTCGATATACGCAACACATTATTGGTATCACCGGAAATAAACATCCGATGCGATCTTTGCATCGATTTGATGGTTGGGAACAAACCCATTACTGTCAGCCCGGTGAAGTACTTTTTATTCCTGCTCAGATGAGCTATTCATCTAATTGGGAGAAAGCGGGTAACTTCAGCTTAATTGGTTTTTTGCCAAACTTTTTTGAGCAAATTATTAACGAATCAGTTCAAATTAAGCAGATTGAATTAATTCCTCAGATAGGTTTGAAAGACTCATTTATTCGTCAAATTGGAATCGCTCTCAAAGCAGATGTAGAAGCAGGTTATCCTGCGGGGAAAATGTTTGGTGAATCTTTAGGAACAGCATTGGTTATCCATCTAATTAAGCATTATTCAGCTTGGCAAGTAAAACTTCCATCTGAATCCGGTGGAGGTTTAACACAGTACCAGTTGCAAACAATTCAAGATTATGTAAGCGCTCATCTCAACAAAAATATTTCACTATCAGAATTGGCAGGAATTATAAACCTAAGTCAATACCATTTCAGCCGTTTATTCAAGCAATCAACTGGTATTACTCCTCATCAATATCTAACTCGATGCCGGATTGATAAAGCAAAACAGTTATTGTCAAATACACAATTAACTATTACTGACATTACTTTTGAAATCGGCTTAACCAATCATAGTTCTTTTACTCGCCTGTTTCGTAAATATGTAGGTGTAACTCCTTCATCATTCAGAGCATCACAATAGCAATGAGAGCAAGATTTGCACAGTTTAAGCAAGTTTAGTCAAGCCTTGAATAAAAGGCGATCGCTATACTCAGCATATTCCAAGATTACTTGTTTTTATGAAAGGGGTATGCAATGACAATTGAAGTAAAGCAAAACAATAACAAACCTTTTAAATTAAGCCTTAAACAAAAAAATTGGATTCTATCGTTTCACATCGGTTTCGCTGCATTATGGACTGGAACAGTTTTAAGTATGTTTTTAATTGCATTTAGAAACAAAGATACGGCTAACTCTGACATTTTATTTGCACTCAACTCAGCGATTAATCTACTTGATGATGTGGTTGTGATTCCAGCAGCAATTGGTTCGGTAATTACAGCAACATTGCTTTGCTGGGGAAGCAATTATGGCTTTTTTAAATTTTATTGGGTAATAACTAAATGGATTTTGACAGTTGGATTGATGATTTTTGGAACCTTCTGGTTATTTCCTTGGGGTAATGCTGCCGAAGACATTGCATTATCCGAAGGATTAGAAGCATTCAAAAATCCTACTTACTTATTCGATGCCAGAGGAGTACTTATCGGTGCGCTGATTCAAATTTCATTTTTGTTTATCATCATTGCAATTTCTACACTAAAACCCTGGGGAAGAAGAATCGTAAAATAAGATAAATAAAACTCTCTCTTCTTTCTCTTCCTCAGCGCTCTCCGCGTTTACCTCCGCGCTCCTCTGCGTTTTTCAAAACATAACATGGTGCGTGACGGTAATATCAAATTGTTTCGTTAAACTTGATAAATCATCCTAACCGTCACAGCACCCTACAAAAACAATTACCAATTACCAATTACCAATTACCAATTACCTAAACTGGCAAACAAACTGTAAAAACACTTCCTTCACTCAACTTAGAACGCACCGAAACTTTACCACCCATTCCTTCAACCAAAGTTTTAACAATCGATAAACCCAAGCCAGTTCCACCTGCACGGTTTCGTGCTTCATCTGCTCGATAAAAACGTTCAAAAATCCGCGATTGATGTTGTAAAGGAATCCCATAACCCACATCACAAACTTGCACGCATCCTTCATCTTCTTTACGAGTTAACCTTAAAGTTATTGGCGTTCCCGCTTCGGAATATTTAACAGCATTGTCAATTAAATTAAGCAATACTTGTTTGAGACGAGTATAGTCTGCTTTGACTTCAATTATTTCTCTTGAAGCTTCAACTTGAATATCTCTGTCGCTATATTTATCCGCCATTTCTACAACTTCATCCACTACATCATTCAAAACGCATTTTTCTATATTAAGATGCAAATTACCGTGGTCTGCTCTGGCTAATTCTAGTAAAACTTGTAATAAACTTATAGTACTTTCCGCTTCAGATGCAGCAGTTTCCAAAGCTTCTTTTTGAATTTCCGTTAAGTTCTGCTGTCTTCTTAATACGCTTTGCAAGTAACCGTGGACAATTGTCAATGGCGTGCGTAATTCATGAGAGACGTTACTAACAAATTGACGCTCTTTCTCCCAAGAATCGGAAAGACGAGAAAGCATCATATTACAAGTTTCAGCTAACTGTTTAACTTCGGTTGGTGCTTTATCTAAATACAATTGTGCTTTTCCTAAATCTTCAGCAGAAATAACTTCTGTCATTTGACTTAGCTGACGTAAAGGTTTTAAAGAGCGCTGAATATAAAATGCAATTGCTCCAGCCATAATAATAATTACCAAAACGCTGGTAGCAGCGACACCTTTCATCATTGCTACGAACATAGTTTGGTCGCGGGTTATATCTTGGGCTACTAAAATCTTGCCGATTACTTTTCCTTTTATAGTTAAGGAATCGCTACATAAAACGTAATAGCTATTATCAATGCGGAAAACTTTAGGTTTGATTGGTACCTTTGCGAAAGCGACTAATTGTTTTTCTTGAGAGTTAGATGAGTTCATCAAAGTATTAGATGTTGCTAATACTTTATTGTCTAAAGTTTCTACCCATAATAATGCGTTATTAGCCTTGAAACTTTTAAGAGCTTGAGAAACTGCTTTTTCTTCCGAACCCATTCTGCTCAACATTTCAACATCGCGAGGAATTGTTGTAGCTATTTCTTCAATATTTTTTTTATGGCTTTCAATTAATATTTGCTGCATTCTCCAACCAGTCCAAGATGCAAGACTTCCTAAACCAAGAATAGAAAATGCCGCAACACCAGCCGTTAAACGCAATCTTAAAGAATTGAAATCAAATTTCATATAAAAGTTAGTTGATAGTAGTTAGTTGAAAGTAGTTAATTGTTATAGAAGTTAAATAATTAAAAAGTAGTTAATTATCAGCTATCACTGTTCACTGTTCACTGTTCACTGTTCACTGTTCACTGATAACTGAACTGTTCACTGTTCACTGTTCACTAATAACTGATAACTGTTCACTGTTCACTGTCAAGAGCAGGTTTTTTTTTCAAAGTCGCATTGGAAGACAAAAGGTTTCTGCCAACTCAAGGGGATTTCTAATAAATCTCTAACTCCTGTCATACCTTGTCCGATAAATAATAATAACGCAACAGTATTTACAACTGTGTGGATAATACGCCATTTGTTAGATTTGTCGCGATAAATC
>CAYMZW010000450.1:0-5934 GCA_964395005.1 uncultured Rivularia sp. | reverse complement strand
ATGGAATTATTTACTTTTTTTGGAATATAAAAAGGTAAAAATTCCATTTTCATCTGTTTCATTCTCTGGTAGCTTAAAATAATTTTGTACAATTTAAAAAGGTTTAGCAGCTTCATTCATCAACATACAAATTCTCTCGTTTCGATATCAAGTTTGAAATTTTGTTAAATAAACGCTACATATCTTTACCTAATCTTAAACAATTTCTTCTGGAATGCTTGAATTTACTATTGTATATACATCAAGATTTAGTGTGATTTCTAAATTTTGTCTGTAAGTAATAGTAGATTTTCCGAGTGTGCTTCCCAAACAGCTAGGTTCAAAAAATAATGATTAGTGAATTTCTCGCATCACAACTTCGTCAGCCTTCAGGATGGTTTGGTAAGCAAGTTATTTCTAGAGTTTTGAATAGAGATAATGCTGCCATGAATAAGCTTGCATTCAGAATGTTGAATTTAAAATCCACCTCGGAGCGTGTTTTAGAAGTAGGCTTTGGTGGAGGTTATTTGCTAAAGATGATTCTTAAACATCCGGGAGTAAAATCCGTTGCAGGTATAGATGTTTCTCCGGAAATGGTTGAGTTTTGCAAAAAGCGTTTTGCATCAGATATAAAAACAGGCAAATTAAAACTAAAATGTAGTAATACTGTAAATAAAGCATCTTTTGACAGCAATTTTACCAAAATTTGCACGGTTAATACTATTTATTTTTGGCCGGATGTTAAACAAACTTTAATTCAACTGCATCAAATTCTAGAAGAAAAAGGTTCGTTAGTTATTTGTTTTAATTGCAAAGAATTTCTAAAAAAAACAACTTTTTCCAAAAATGGTTTTCAGGTGTATGACATTGAAGAAGTAAAGCATTTGATGGAAGCTGTAGGTTTTAAAAACATTCAGTGGATTATGAATTCTCAACCCAATGAACAATTTATCTGTATCGTTGGAGAAAAGTAAAATGTGTTGTTTTTCGTTTTAGGAATATTTTTTTAACGATCATGCTAAAACTATTTTTGAAGTAACTTATTCAACTAAACCCGACCTACAGTTAATCTTTGCAGACTTATAGCCGATCGTCAAGCAGTTAAAAGGGCATTTACCTTCATGATATCTTTAGGCAGTGGTTAAAGTAGAAAAAAGCTATGGCGATCGCTTTACTGTAGAGGTTAGTCTAACAACTTACTGCGTGTTAAGCTTGCTGACTTGTTAAGGTAACGCTTAACGTTTATTATCATAACTAAGAGAGTGTAACAGTTTTCGACCGCGAGAAAGACATTTTCAGACACCACTACCTCATCTAGTTCGAGTAAAATTATATACTATTTTAAACGCTTAAATGCCGCAGATATTGATATGAATGTGGTTCTTACCAGTGATTATTCATTCGTAAAGCAACCAAATTTACAACTATTATCAGAAGGTTTGAATAGTAGTTTAAAATAGTATCAGTACAAGTTTTGGGGAATTAGTTATGCTAGGCTCTGCATCGGAAGCTAAAAAGAAAATTTACCGCATTATCTATGGTTACTGGCAAAGTCAGTGCGTTTATGTCGCTACAAATTTAGGCATACCAAACTTGTTACAAGATGAATCTTTAACAGTTGAGACAATAGCAGAAAAAACTGGAACTAAAGTTGAAAAGCTTTATGTTGTGCTGCGTGCTTTAGCTCATTTAGGTGTGTTAGCAGAAAAACCAGGACGGGTTTTTGCCTCTACTGAATTATCAGAACTTCTGATTAGTAATGGTTCCCCATCTATTGGTGATTTTTTAATGCATATTATAGAACCTAATATGTGGGATGGTTGGAGAGAATTGGAAAATGGTTTAAAGACAGGGGAAGTGCCTTTTGAACTAGCTAAAAATCAAGATTTTTACAGTTCCTATATGACTGAGAATCCTAACAGTAAAAAGCTGTTTACCAATGCCATGAGTTATTTAACTAATGAAGCTGTTGATTCTTTATTTGATGTTTATGATTTCGGTCGTTTTGACACGGTGATGGATGTAGGAGGAAATCAGGGAACATTAATTGCCAATATTGTCAAGAGATTCGGCTGTAAGGGCATTTTGTTTGACTTGCCCGTTGAAGTAGAAACCGCTGCTGATAACTTTGCAAAATATGAAATTAATGGTGCAGTAAAAATTGTTGGTGGGAGTGCTTTGGAACCCTTGCCAAAAGGTGCCGATGCCATTGTAATGAAGTATTTTCTGTCAGTATTTAGTAAAGAAAATTCGATGAAGGTACTCGCTAACTGTCAGGAAGCTCTCCCGAAACATGGTAGGGTGATACTTCTACAGACTCTAGTACCTGCTCTTGGCGCTCCTGTAGAATATCCTGATGGAACTATGCCAGCTTTGGCTGCCGTACAGATGATGATTACAAATCCAGGAGGTTACTGGCGCACCGAACAGGAATATAAGGATTTATTTAAAGCTAGTGGTTTTAAATTAGAGCAAGTCATTCCCACAGGAACAAGCTTAACGGCGATGGAATTTAGCCCGATATCATGACAACTGTATCGTTGAAAAAAATTGAGCAGTTATCAATGATGATAAAACAATTGTATTTAATCTAAAAATGTTGGGTTACGGTGCATTTTCACTCTTCGTTGGCTATAAAAGTTATTTATGCACCTTTAACCCAACCTACTACCTACCAATTACCCATTACCAATTACCAATTCCCAACTACCTAGATTGATTATTTATACTCATGAATCTTTAGAGAGATTACCGTAAGATTTTACGCAATCAGCAGTAACCGAATTGTAGTTATTATAAATGCGCGATTGAATAATCCGTAGTTTACTTATTAATTTATTAATTAACAAAATTCGAGTTACTTACCCTAATTTGATTTATGGGAAAATTGAAAGAATTGATTCATAAGGAAAACCCTCAAGCTAACGATGTGAAAATTCAACCCAAAAGCAAGAGGGGATTTTGGGGGAAGATAATGCTGCTTGCGATGATATCGGCTGTGGCAGGAGGATTATTTGGGTTTTTGTTAACTGGTAAGCCGTTTATGCAAAGTAATCTTAGTTCGGAAGAAGCGGATTTTTTTAATGATAGTGCCGTTGATGGAGGTCAATTTTTACAGTTAAATCAGCCTGTAAATATTTTGGTGATGGGAATGAGCGTGCTTCCTCCGGATACGAAAAATGCAACAGAAGAAAGTAAAAACTTGAGATATTTACCCCAAGTTAATGCTTTTGATGGACTTTCCGACGTAATATTATTAATTAGATTCGATCCGAGAAATAATCAAATAAATATGCTTTCTATTCCTAGAGATACTCGCACGGAAATAGAAGGTTATGGTTTGAGAAAAATTAATGCTGCTAATCGTTTGGGTGGTGCGCCTTTAAGTGCAAAAACTGTTAGCAACCTTTTAGAAAATATAGATATACATGGTTACGTTAGGATTAATGTTTTGGGAGTTGGTAAACTTGTTGATGCTTTAGGAGGTGTAACCGTTAACGTTCCTAAAGATTTAAAATATCAAGATGATTCCCAACATTTATATATTAATTTGAAAGCCGGAGAGCAACATCTTGACGGCGATAAAGCATTACAATTTCTCAGATTTCGTAACGATGGAAGGGGAGATATAGGAAGGATTGAACGGCAGCAGCTATTAATGCAAGCCTTGATACAACAAGCTTTAAATCCTGCCACATTAGCGCGATCGCCAATTATTCTCGGTACGATTAAAGATAATATCGATACAAATTTAACTTTAGATAGCTTACTTACTTTAGTTAACTTCGGTATTCAAACTAATCGCTCAAATATCCAAATGTTAACTTTACCCGGTAGAGTCAGCAATGGTAGAGAATTTAATGCTAGCTACTGGCTACCAGATGAAGAAGAAATAAGAAAATTGGTGATTGGTAATTGGTAATTGGTAATTGGGCATGGGGCATGGGGCATTGGGCATTGTTAATTGATAATTGTTAATTGGTAATTGTTGATGATTATTTATTCTCCCCCCTCTCCCCCTCCCTACAAGAATGCATAATGCCTTATGCACGACTCCCATAAATTAATTAGTATAGGTAAAATAATACTTTGGGTAAGCTTATGAAATTACCAAATGGTCCGCAATACCCTTCATTTGTTCAAACCATGCAGTTTATCCTCGATCCTTTATCGATTATGGAAAAAGCTGCAAAACGATACGGAGATATTTTCACTTTACGCTTAAAAGCTCCTGTTGTAGTTGTTAGCAATCCCCAAGCCTTACAGCAAATATTAACCAACGATACTAAAGATTTTAGTGCCCCATCAGAAGGAAACAAGGCTTTTGAACCATTGATGGGAAAAAATTCTGTAATCATGGCAAGCGGTGATGCACATCGCCGTCAACGTAAGTTATTAATGCCTCCGTTTCATGGTGATAAAATACGCAGCTATGTAGAAGTCATAAATCAAGTTACATCGGAGATAATGAATCGCTGGGAAGTTGGTAAAAACTTCGATGCTAGAGAAGGGATGCAGGCTATTACCATGCGGGTAATTATGCAGGCAGTATTTGGAATTTATGAAGGCGATCGCGCTACTGAATTAGACAAGCTTCTTGGCTCGATGCTCGATGCAGGAGGAAGTTCGCCTCTGAGAGCAGCTTTTTTGGTTTTCCCAGTTTTACAAAAGGATTTGGGTGAGAAAAGTTATTGGGGTAAATTTCTTCGCAATAAACAAAAAGTTTACCAAGTATTAGATGATGAAATAGAAGAAAGAAGAGCAAACCCAACCGAAACCCGTACTGATGTTTTGAGTATGTTAATGGCAGCAAGGGATGAGCAAGGGGAAGCCATGAGCAATATGGAATTAAGCGATGAATTAATAACTCTATTAACAGCAGGACATGAAACTACTGCTACTGCTTTGGCTTGGGCTTTGTACTTGATTCATAAATTTCCCCAAGTGCGAGAAAAGTTATTGGCAGAACTCGATAGTTTAGATGAGAATGCCGATTATAGTACTATTAATAAATTGCCATATTTAAATGCAGTTTGCAACGAAACTTTGCGAATTTATCCGGTAGCAATACTTCAATTTCAGAGAAAAGTAGAAACTCCAGTTTCATTGTGCGGTCACGATTTGGAGCCGGGTACATTATTATATGGTTCAGTTTATTTAACTCATCAAAGGGAAGATTTATATCCCGAACCCAAGAAATTTAAACCGGAACGTTTTTTAGAAAGACAGTTTTCACCTTATGAATTCATACCTTTTGGCGCTGGTGCAAGACGCTGTATTGGTGCAGCATTAGCTCAATGCGAAATGAAGTTAATTTTGACAAAGATTTTGAAAAATTTGGAGTTAGATTTAATTGATAATGGTGAAATAAAACCCAAGCGTCGTGGTTTAGTTACTGGGCCAGATCGTGCGATTGAAATGATTGTTAAAGGTAAGCGAACGGTTAAGAATCGCAGTTTGGAAACTGTTGGTTAACAGTTTAATATTCCTGGGTTAATATTTTGGAAAAGTTGGTGCTGAATAATTGATGTTTAGCGCCAAACTTTTTTGTAAAAAGACATTAATATCCACCTTGTAAATTGTAGGTTGGGTTGAACAAAGTGAAACCCAACATCTGGGAATTTATTATTAGACAGTTATTGATAATGGTAATATTCGACCAAACTTTCCAAGCATTCTCTAAGATTCGCTACATAAAATTCGCATAATCTGATTTTTGTCAATATGAAATGAATGATTTATCTATATAAAAATTTTCTTATATTTGACATAAATTTAGTTACAGACAAATAAAATAAACTAGTAAATATTACTGAACAAAAGCACCTTTTTCAGTGTAAATTGTTGGTAGGGTGCATAGAGCGATTGTCAGGAGTTATTGTGTGTAAACTGCTTGCTAAATAGTCTTTTGAATCACATAAGTTAACCCTAGTTAAATGACTGTTACGTAAAGAC
>CAYMZW010000449.1:0-5959 GCA_964395005.1 uncultured Rivularia sp. | reverse complement strand
AAATCAGTTATTACCAATTTGATAACTAACGGTATCAAGTTTGTTAGTGCCGACGTGCATCCAGTTGTACAGATTTCGGCAGAAGAACGCGGTGAATACGTGAGATTATGGGTAGAAGATAACGGAATCGGTATTGCTCCGGAACACCAAGAAAGAATTTTTGGAGTTTTCGAGCGGCTGCATGGAATCGAATCCTACGTCGGCACGGGAATTGGTTTAGCAATTGTTAAGCGTGGTGTAGAAAGTTTGAATGGTAGAGTTGGTGTTTTTTCAAATGTTAACCAAGGTAGTCGGTTTTGGATTGAATTACCGAAGTTTCAGTGAGCGGTTATCAGTTACCACGAAAGAATTATTAACTCCTAACTCCTAATTCCTAACTCCTAACTCCTAATTCCTAATTCCTAACTCCTAATTCCTAACTCCTAATTCCTAATTCCTAATTCCTAACTCATAGCATATGTAAAGTTATTAGACAACTTTCTAAAGTAGATTAATTAAAGATTAAAAATTCAGCCTTTAGTATAGATTGGGGGGATGATTAGCTTAACCTAAGTTAGAAGTATGGTAGGGATGATGGGTTTAAAAGAGTGCAGAATTCTTTTAGTGGAAGACGATTCAAACGATATCCTGTTTATACAACGCGCTTTTCGTCGCAGTAAACTGGAGAAACCCATGCAGGTTGTGCGCGATGGTGATGAAGCTGTTGCATATCTTTCAGGTAAGGGAGATTATGCTGACAGAAATCTTTATCCTTTGCCAAGTATGATCCTTTTGGATCTCAAACTTCCACGTCGTTCTGGTTTAGAAGTTCTTGAATGGCTCAGACAGCAACCTGTTATTAAACGTATTCCGGTTGTAATATTAACTTCTTCTAAAGAAAATATTGATGTAGATAGAGCTTATGATATCGGGGTTAATTCATATTTGTTGAAACCTGTTAATTACAATGCTTTAAATGATATGATTGAAACGCTAAATGCTTTTTGGCTAAAGTTAAATTGCTACCCTTCGATTGCTTCTGCTTAGTGTATTTTGATTAAATTATTTACCATATCGTGGCTTTTATTTTTTTTGGTCTTCTTATAGAACACTGAAAAAATAAATTATTTATTTAAAACTAATATTTATATTACTGAATAATTACCAATTAGATAAAAGACTCACTGTTTACTAAATCTAGAAGCTCTTTGAATCAAAAATTGATTTAAAATTAACTTAAAAATTGATTTAAAAATTGATTTAAGTAATTAAACAAAATTAATTACACATTGTCATTGCGAGTGGAACGGAGTGAAACGAAGCAACCGCAAGGGCTGGGATTACTATCTCCCTTCGGGAGACGCTCCGCTAACGCATAGCGAATAATGACGGTAAATATTTTTGTTTACCTACTTATAAGCCGATTTATGAAATTAATATTTCATGAACATAACGGTAGTTGTAGAGTTTTTATAGCGTAAACATATGATTGAGGTTCGTCCGTTACAAAATATTGTAATCATTGATGACAATCCAGACGATCGTCTTTTAGCTATTCGAGAACTTGAAAAAGAGTTTTCCCAATTGAATATTGTAGAAATCAATGATGCTAATGGGTTAGCGTCAGCTTTAGAAGCAAATAATTACGATCTAGTTATTACAGATTACCAACTTAAATGGACAAATGGGCTTGATGTATTAAATGCTCTAAAATTTCGTCATCCTGATGTTCCGGTAATTATGTTTACTAATTCCGGTACTCAGGAAGTTGCAATTGAAGCAATGAAAGCGGGTTTGGATGATTATGTAATTAAATCACCTAAACATTTTGTGCGTTTGAGTCAAGCTGTACGTTTAGCTTGGGAAAATGCTCAAATTCGCGCTCGATTAAATCAAACCTCTTTACGCTTGCAATTTTTGTTAAATCAACTAAATGTTGGAGTATTTCGGGCTACTTTAGATGGGGAACTGATTGAGTGTAGCGATGGTTTTTTGCATCTTTTAAAGTTGAATACACGAGAAGAAGCAAGAATATTTTTTCGTACTTATCCAAAGTTGAATTTAGCCAATTCTCAGGGAACACCACCTTGGGAAAAAGAAGTTCAATTGTTGCTCGACGGAAATAGTATTTGGTTAATGTTGAGCGAGACTCTTACTGAGTTAGATGGTGAAACTGTAATTGATGGTTTGCTACGAGATATTACCGAGCGAAAATTAGCTGAAGCTAAGATTCAACAACTTAATCAAACTCTCGAAAATCGTGTTTCTGAACGCACTGCTCAATTAGAAGCAACTAATAAAGAATTAGAAACCTTTGCTTATTCAATATCTCACGATTTGCGATCGCCAATTCGTCAAATTTATAGTTTTGCCGATTTATTACAACAGTCTTTACCATCAATCAATCTTTCCGAAGAAGTTGATAGTTATCTGAAAATGATTCTCAGACTTACTAAGCGAGCTGGTAAGATGATAGATGACTTAATGGAATTTTCCAGTACTGGAAGATTTGAAATGTTATACAGCATCATCGATACGAATAGTTTGGTGCAAGAAATTAAGCAACAGTTAATACCGCAAACTCAGCATAGATCGATCGTTTGGGATGTCGAATCCCTTCCAGAAATAAATGGCGATCGCACTTTAATCAGAATAGTTTGGCAAAATTTAATTGAAAATGCCGTTAAATACACTAGTAACAGAGATATTGCAGAAATTAACATTGGTAGCAGCAGCAACTCATCAGAGATAACATTTTTTATCAAAGATAACGGAGTCGGGTTTGATATGCGTTACGTTGAAAGAATATTTGGCATTTTTCAAAGATTGCATACTAATGAAGAGTTTGAAGGAACTGGAATCGGACTTGCTAACGTACAGCGAATAATTCATCGTCATGTAGGAAGAATTTGGGTTGAATCAAAAGTAAATCAAGGAACAACATTTTACTTCTCACTACCAATTAATCAGCGTTAGACAACCATGACGTAATGCCATATTATTAACAATAATTAGTCTTAAAAATAAAGTAGCAATTATTAAAAATTAGTTAAGTTTTTTAAATGTTAAAATTTGTAAAATTCTTTAATGCCCTATCTAAAGAAATGTAAAAACTTCTTCTTTAGATAGACGGTAATAAATAAATATTTTAGTATTCTTCAAGTGAGGAAATTGATATTTAAAGAATTTTTGCAACGCACTCAGGAGGTAGTCACTCTGCTAGTAAACACCATTACCAACAATCGGCTTTCTCAAAAAATGCTGTATATCCTGTTGTTAGAAGATGATTGTGCAGATCGCGAATTAATTCGCGCTACCCTGAAAAATGGTGGTATAAACTGCGAGCTAAAGCAGGTTTGTAATCGTATAGATTTTTTAGCAGAATTACAAAATGATAATTTAGATTTAATTTTATCTGACTATCTACTTCCTCAATTTGACGGAATTTCTGCTTTAAAATTAGCTCAAGAAAATCGTCCCGATGTACCTTTTATATTGGTTTCTGGGGTATTAGGGGAAGAAAGAGCTATAGAAGCGCTCAAAGAAGGAGCAACTGATTACGTTCTTAAACAAAGGTTAGAGCGTTTGCTTCCCTCAGTGAAACGAGCTTTACGCGAAAGTCTGGAGCGTCGCCAACTTAAACGTGCAGAAGAATCATTGCGTCAAACAGATGATATGCTCAGAGCGGTGGTTGACGCTTCTCCGGTGGCAATTATTACTTTAAGTTTAGATTATCGAGTTCTAACTTGGAATAAGACAGCCGAGGAAATTTACGGTTGGAAATCGTTTGAAATATTACATCAATCGTTACCATTGATTCCTGAAAGTTATCAAAGTGCTTTTAGAGGTTGTGTAGAAAGAGTATTGCAAAACCAGACTTTGAAAAACTTGGAATTTCGGCATTTGAGAAAGGATGGCTCGGAAGTTGATATTAATGTTTCTCTGGCTCCAATACACGATCCTGACGGAAGTAGCAGTTGTTTAATCATGACTGCGGTTGATATTACTTTGAGTAAACAAATAGAAGCAGAGCGTAAAGTTTTGTTACAGCGAGAACAAAAAGCTCGTGCGGATGCGGAAAAAGCTAGTCGGATCAAAGATGAATTTTTGGCAATAGTTTCCCATGAATTGCGAACTCCACTCAATGCAATTTTGGGATGGACTAAATTAATTAGTAGTGGCAGAATTAAACCAGATAGATTTGAGCAAGCGTTGGAAGTTATCGATAGAAATGCAACTTTACAAGCGCAATTAATCGAAGATTTGCTTGATATTTCGCGGATAATTCGCGGTAAACTTGATTTAGACTTGAATTTAGTTGATTTAGCTAAATTAATTAGAGATACTGTAGAAACTTTAGCTTTAGCCGCAGAAGCCAAATCTATTAACGTAGAGCTTAACTTAGATAAAAACGTTAAAGGCATAATTGGCGATTCCAATCGTCTTTCTCAAATATTGTGGAATTTACTTTCTAACGCAATTAAATTTACTCCTTCTGGGGGAAGTGTTGAAATAAATTTAAAAGAAGTAAATTCAACCGCTCAGATTCAAGTTAGCGATACAGGGATTGGCATAAATTCTGAATTTCTACCTGTAATTTTTGAATATTTTCGTCAAGTAGATGGTTCCTCAACTCGTCTCAAAGGTGGTTTAGGCTTGGGTTTGGCAATCTCGCGCAATTTAGTAGAAGCCCACGGTGGTACAATCGTAGCAGAAAGTGCAGGAGAAGGACAAGGAACAACTTTTACCGTAATATTGCCGATTAATTCTAATCACAATAACGTACAAGCATTACCAGAATTAGAAGATATTAGCGGGCAACTTCAAGGAATCAAAGCATTAATTGTAGATGATGAACCCGATGCTCGCGAATTGTTAGCTTTTATTTTAGAAGAGCAAGGTGCTGAAGTTGAATTAGCAGGCTCGGCTAAAGAAGCTTTAACCAAATTTGGGGATTTTTTACCTGATATTTTGCTCAGCGATATAGGAATGCCTGAAGAAGACGGTTTAAGTTTATTGAGAAAAGTACGTCAGCTTCCGAAACATCGAGGAGGTGAAGTTGCTGCGATCGCCATTACGGCATTTGCAACACAAGAAGACTGCCAAAGTTGTTTGGATGCGGGTTTTCAAAAGCATTTATCAAAACCTTTTGATGCCGATGAATTGATTAACATAGTAACTAATTTAATAAACGCTCGGGGAGTAGGAAATGGGCAGTAGGGAGTTGGCAGACTTTGAATATATAAGTCAATTTTCTATTGAACCTACAAAAATTCCCTATTCTCTACTTTATAATTAAATAAAATGCTTGATTGGGTCACTAATATAATATCTTCATTCAGCTACCTGGGAATTGGTTTTTTAATGTTTTTAGAAAACATCTTTCCACCCATACCTTCTGAATTAATAATGCCTTTAGCAGGATTCACCGTTACTCAAGGCAAGCTAAATATGCAATTTGTAATTTTAGCAGGAAGCTTGGGTTCAGTTTTCGGCGCATTACCTTGGTATTACGTCGGTAAACTCATGGGTGAAGAGCGTTTGCGCTCCTGGATAGATAAATATGGAAAATGGTTAACTTTATCGGGTAAGGATATAGATAAATCGAAAAAATGGTTAGATAAATACGGGAAAGCAACAGTATTTTTTGGGCGTTTGATTCCTGGAGTTCGTACCTTTATATCCGTTCCCGCAGGTATAGAAAAAATGCCTTTAATCCCGTTTTTATTATATTCCTTTGCGGGTAGCTTAATATGGACAGCAATTTTAACTTATGCCGGATTCTTATTAGGAGATAATTATCAACAAGTAGAAAAATATATCAAGCCAATATCGGTAATTGTTTTCGCTTCAATTGGAATCTATTTTGTAATTTCCGTAATTCGCCGCAAAACCAGAAAAAATTAGGCTCGTAGTAAGCGATTTATCGCTTATAACTGGTTCCCAGTCTCAGGCTATAACTGGTTCCCAGTCTCAGGCT
>CAYMZW010000448.1:0-5963 GCA_964395005.1 uncultured Rivularia sp. | reverse complement strand
AAAGCGGCTAAATCTATCTATGGTTTACCAAGTCATAATGATTTAAGTTAGCTCTCAGTGTTATTGAAGAGGAGTTCGTAAGTAGTATCATGGAATGGGTTGATTTGAAACAGCTAGATACGCTAATTGAGCAGACGAAAGCCCTGGGGGCATATGTTGAGGAAATTGGTGTGTCGGGTGAGGGGCGAACGATTTATGGAGTGTCGGTAGGAAATGAACAGGCGACTCGTACAGTCGTAATTGTCGCTGGGCTTCATGCCGCTGAAATTATTGCACCACTAACTGCTGTATCTATCCTTCAAACGCTGGTTTACAATTCACCTCCAGCAGTTCGATTTTGTATTGTTCCCGTAGCAGATCCAGATTTTGTATCTCGAAACGCCAATGAGCTACCTACAACCGTTACCCTACAAGCTTTACTCAATCTAAATCATCAACGAGATTTGGAGGGGCATTTCACAACAGATGCTTATCCTGAGTGTATCGCGATTCGCCGATGGATTGAGCAGATCGACCGAGTTGACGCTTATTTTTCTCTGCACTCTGCCCATTGTATTAGTCCAGGATTATTTTTTTATGTAGGAAGCACTTCTAATTCGGAGTGGGTTAGCCAAGTTGCAAGTCGGGTTGCCACTACAACGCCAGATTGGATTTCGCTGTTACCTCAAGATCCAACAGGGCTTTCCAAAAAACTTTTGTCTTCAGGTTTTTTTGAGCTAGAGATTCCTGAACGTGAAAAATTGAGCAGCACGCATCCTGTTAGCTCACTTGCTTTTGTCACGCACCTGTTTCAACCTCAGTACGTTGGAGTCTCAGAGATGCCTTTAGCAGTTTGCCCTGCTTTAGCAGATGCTTCGCTCACTAAGATCGATCAATGCAACCGCGACTTTAAAGAAAAAGGATATACAGATTATTCATTTCAAGAAATCAATTTAGATACTCAACTTCGCATTATGAAAAACTGGATTTTGTCAGTTATCGAGCATATTGCCGCAGAGGCATAAAATTTCAGTGGAGCGGAGTTATAAAGCTTTGGCGCTTCGTTTTGGTGTTACTAATCGCCGCTCAACTGTGCTGTTACTAATTAAAACTATATACTCACGCCCGAATCACAGTAATAGAACGTTGATTTTCCGTTGTCACAACTTGCGTTGACAAACGTTCTTCAATTGGTAATGCATTTTTACGTCGATCAAATACAACTAGCCAACCTTCATTTAATCCCAAACGCGCTAAATAGGATTCTAACTGCTCAATTCCTTCGTTTTGGGGGTCACGTTTCTTTTCACGCCATACTTTTAATTCAATACCAAGAGTAGTAGAACCATACCTTAAACACAAATCCATTCTGTCACTACCGATGGCATATTCGCGTTCAAGGGTTCCACCATCATTAACAACGCGATGCAAGAAAGCCATTAATACTAAATGAGGTGCGATTTCATGGTAAACAGCGCTACCTAATAATGGTTCTCCGTGCTGTCGCCAAAATTTAATAAATGCTTCTAGTAAAGCATCTTTATTTAATTCTCCTGACTGGGTTAACCAACTAGGACTAATGTGGGGTAAACTGTCCTGAGTTCCTTGAACTAAAGCACGGGGAATAACTTCGCGATAAATCGGGTTTGCAATTACAAGTCCCCCCGCAGGATCGCGTCGCAATAATCCTAAATCAATTAGATATTGGCGATCGTCGTTGGGAGTATCACCTAATGTTTGTCCTGCTAATATTGGTTCGATGATATTTCTAACTCGTTTTTCTCGCAGTTTTTCAGCTAAAGAATCAAGGTGAGTATCTTGACGGGCAATTAATATTTCCTTAGCTTGTAAAATATGCTCTTTGGTAATAGGAATACTTCTATCCTTAACCATTTTCTCCACAACTTCCTTAGCCAATGCATTCACTAACCAAGGTTGTCCTTGGGTTAAATCAAATGCTGTTGCGGTTGCTTCGGGTGTAAAAATTTGTCCTGTATCTTCAGTATGCTGCTGATATAACTCTACAACTTCTTCGGCATTGAAGTTTCTTAGGGTGATAGAACTGACTTTGATATTAAAAGGACTCGATGTGTTTAATCTATCACTCCCACCGGATGCAACTTTGTAATCGCGTACATCTCGTAAACCAATTAATCCCACAGATGAAGGAAAGTTTTTTGGACGACTGCGATAACCATCTCGTAATTGTCGCAACACCGAAATTAAGGTTTCATCTTGTAAAGAATCAATTTCATCAATAAATAATACCAACGGACGCTTGATTGCTCGCGAGAAAGCTCTTAAATTTTCCTTAATTCGCTGTCCGGGAGTATTATAAATCCAAGCGGTCGGTTGTAGCTCTGAAGGTAAATAATCCTCAATAGTATCGCGCCAAGTTCCCAAAATTGCTAATTCTGCTGCACTGGGGTCATTATTAAAGGCGCTTCCCACCTCCACTGATACCATCACAGCCCCGTAACGTCCACTTTCGGTTAGTTGTTGCGCTAGCGCTAGCATTGCTGTAGTTTTACCTGTTTGACGAGGTGCGTGGACAACAAAATAACTACGCTGTTGAATTAGCTCCTCCAAATCCGGCAATCGTGTTGTTGGAGATAGCATATAGTGAATATCTTCTTGGCATGGGCCAGCAGTGTTAAACCAGCGAGGCATTTAATGGTTATAGTTAGCGGACACTTTGAGTTTAGATGATTTTGGGTTAGGAATTTCTTAATTGAGGAAACTGCGGACAGCTTATCTATTTTTGAAATATGCCTAAAAATAAATTACTACTATCTGATGTTTTCATCAGTAAATTATCTATTAAGGATGAGAATTTATTAGCAAGAAAAAATATTCTTCTAGGTGGTGTATATATATTTTTTCCAATACTAGGAGTTTTAATAGGTACGTTAATTATAGGTATAAAAGGTATTTATGCAATCTTATTTTTTTCTCCTCTTATAATGGGTGGAATTTGGATTGTAATTTATCATATTGGTCTTTTACACGGCGTTTTTTTAGCTCCTAAAGAGGAAAGGGTGTGGGTGGCAAAATATAAAGGAGAAATAGTAGGTTCTGTAAGTGTACGTTGTAAAAAGAAATATTCGATTTTACAAATCATTTGGGTTAAACCTGTATTTCAACGAATGGGAGTAGGTTCTGCTCTCATACACGAAATTACTCAAGAATTAATTACGCCTTTGTATGTGCAAGCCGCTCCCGGAACTAAAAATTTCTATCGGAAGCTCGGCTTTACAAAGCTATCAGTAAAACATCGAAAAATATTACCAAGAAGATTTCAGTATATGCTTATTAACATGGTTCTAGATATTCATAAAGTTTAAAAGTTACTTGAAAAGTCGATGGAGTAGGAAAAACTATGGGCGATCGCCTTCTATTACAGTAATTTTCTAGCTACATTTACATCCTTAACAATGCCCCATTCCCCATCCCCCATGCCCTATCCCCCAATTTCATATAATTCCCAATACAAACTCACCTTGATTTACTGCTTGATTAGCAGAAACATCGTACACAAAACCATCTTGCTCGGCAAAAATATCTACCGTTGTTGGTAATTTACCTTGTTTATTAAAACTAAGAATTTGATAAAGCTGTTCTCCTGCTTTAACTTCCGTACCAAGAGCAATTCTTGAGTTGATCATTCCACCAACAGTTGCATAATATTTCGTTGCTTTACTTTTGGTTTTAAAATTCATCTGATGATTTATGTGTGGAATATCATCCAATTTAAAAGATGAAGCTAAAACACCCTTTTGCTTTAAATAATTTTTTATCCCTCGAACGCCTTTTGCAACTGAATCAGGAATCATTTCCATTCCTCTACCAAGTTCAAGCGTCCAAGCCTCTACATCAAATTTGATTGTTCTACCTAAATGCGAAAAACACTCTTCTAACGCCAACCAAGGTTTAATAAAAGCTTCGTCAAAAGCATCTCCATCATATTCATCTAATAAAATGCCAAAATCGAGCAAAAAATATTTAGCACTTTCTTCGCGATCGCGAAAGTAGTAAAGATAGTCTAAGCCTTGATTTGTCGAGCTATGAATATCAATCAAATAATCTGCATCTAAACTCAAAGACTGTAGTTTGTAGCGAAAATGATCAGTATAAGGTACGCCGCAATCGGAATTAATTTCATCTGAAAGCTTGACAAATTGCTGCTTAATTGCATCTAAAAAATTATTTCTAATCTGCTCTGAATCTAAATTAATTTGAGATTGAGCGAATGTTAATAATAGATTTTTCCTGTCATCATTAATTTTAGATATGTCTTTCTCATAATCCCAAAAAATACGATTCCAATCTTTCGCTTCATAAGCACAATATCTACCAGAAGAAAAATGATGAGAGCGTTGATTAGTTCCCATTGGATTACAAACTGGAAGCAGCCAAATTTCTCCAATTAAATCTGTATTATCCAACATCCATAAAAAATCAATTAGCTGGTGAATAACAGCATTTCCTACAATTTCCGCACCATGAAGATTCGATTGTATGTAAACTTTTTTGCCGGGATTCGCACCGATAAACTTGTAAACTTGTAGCGATAAAACATCGCCAGAAGCCATTTGACGCAGAGGAATTGTGGAAATAATAGGGAGCATTAATTATGAAAAATAATTTTTCCTAAACTTCCAAATTATCTTTTTTTAGTACTTGTGTATAGTGCCTATGAAAAAATTGTAATTATTTATTCCAAATTTATTCCAAATACTTCCTCTTCAAGCATAAAATCGATAAAAGCGTCACTAAACCTTCACAACCGGCTTTAAATTAAAATCATCGGCTAATAAGTGGTTCCCCAAGCTCTGCCTTACCACCGCAAGTGTTTCATCGCAACGCAATGTTTGATTGATTACCAATGCTCAAATTATTTAACAACAAACCGATTGCTAGTCTTAACTTCATCACCCAAAGTCATTTGTACCATCCAATTACCAGGAGGAACATTTTCGTTAAATTTGTAACGGCAGTGGGTATCCCAAAGTTTTGTATTGATAGTTTCGGTTTTCCAACTATTCTGATGTTCAATTTCACGGCTAGGATTAACCCAATTGCAACCCAATTCTACCTGTTTCCCTACGGGGGCATCTTCAAGAGTTACATTGTAGAAAACTTCTGGAGTTTTTTTTCGGTAAATTTCTTCTAAGTTTACAGAATCATTAGGTCTAAAACCAACTCGACTATTAGAAAAATCAATATCCTCAAGCGCTTGCTGCTGCTGTTGCTGCATGAAAAATGTCGCTGCGATCGCACTTACACTCACAGCCAGCACGCCACCAATTATCAAACTATTGCGCTTCTTCTGCTTATCTATCGCTTGCTTGCGATAAACCTGCATCACAGCTTCATCGAGCAAATCATCAGGTAAATTTAACTTATTCAAAATCTGCTGTAACTCTTCTAATTCAATTTCAGATTGTCGCCGTTTAGACAAACGTTCAACTTCTGCGACAATTTGAGAAACTTGTTTTTGTGTCAAACGCTTCTGCATAAGAATTAGCCAAAGGTATGTACGTAATTTAACTTCTACACTGCACCCTTGGTATCAGCTAACTTAATCCGAACCCGATCTTTCAGTAAAAAGGTAATAGGGAGTAGCGGAAAGTGCGGTCTTGGGGTCTCCCCAAGTGGAGCAACTTTCCAAGAGAGGGAACAGGAAATAGGGAACAGAAAACAGGTGACAAAAATATTCTTATAATTAAGTTCTATTTCCTGACGAATATTTTCTGATTAACCTGTTAACAAAATTCTAGAATATTTACTATATCTTGCTCAATTTTTATACAGCCAAGAATCGAGTTTACTATAATACCAGAATACAATTCACATCAAATAGTAACTAGGTAACAATTAGGAATTGGGCCGCCTCGCATTGGGCGTAGGGAGCAGGGAGCAGGGAGCAGGGAGGGGGTAGAGGGGGAAGAAGGAGAAGATAATTATTAACTCCTAACTCTTAA
>CAYMZW010000447.1:0-5967 GCA_964395005.1 uncultured Rivularia sp. | reverse complement strand
CTTGTCTCCTTGTCTCCCTTTCCCTAATTCACAGCAAGGGCATAACGATTTTCAAGACGACTTATAACTTGCTTTAATACCATTGCTACCCAGTCAACGTCTGCTTGTGTGGTGTAACGTCCTAAAGTGATGCGAATACCTCCCATTGCTGCTTTTTCGGAATATCCCATTGCAGTTAATACGGGGCTGGGACTTAGTTTACCACTATGACAGGCTGAACCGGCACTTATACCTATTCCTGCGAGGTTCAATTGACGGACGATGGTTTTTCCACTAATTTTTTCTCCATCGGCGTATTCTAAGCAAAAACTGGCGTGGTGCGGCAAACGCTGTATCAAATCTCCTGTGGGTATTAAACCTTTCACATCGGCTAATTGCGAAAATAGTCGATCGCGCAATTCAATTAACCTTGGTGTTTCTACTGATAATTCTTGGGCTGCTAACTCTGCCGCTATGCCAAATCCAGCCACGATGGGTACGGCTTGAGTTCCGGAGCGCTTACGCATTTCTTGTCCGCCACCATTAACTAAAGGTACTAACTCTACTCCTGGACGAATATACAATGCTCCGACACCTTGAGGCCCATATATTTTATGACTAGAAATACTCAGTAAATCTACTGGTAATTTGCTTAAATCTATAGGCAATCTTCCAACCGCTTGCACCGCATCGGTATGAAACAAGACTCGGGCACTGCGAGCAATTTTACCTATTTCCTCAATTGGCTGTACGGTACCTACTTCACTTTGTCCGTAAATAATCGATATCAAAACGGTATTGTCTTGCAAAGCTGCTTGCAAATGTGCGGGGTTAATTCTACCTTTAACATCAACGTCTAAATAAGTAACTTCCCAACCCCACTTTTCAAGCAACTTTGCAGGTTCTGACACTGCGGAATGCTCTACACTCGAAATAATAATATGTTGGGGTTTGCTATATAAACGAGCCACTCCCATAATCGCTAAATTATCTGCTTCCGTACCGCCACTAGTGAAGATTATGGATTCGGCTGGTGCGTTAATCAAACTAGCAACCTGCATTCTCGCTTGTTCTAAAATAGTTGCGGCTCGTTGTCCCCATTCGTGCAAGCTAGAAGGATTTCCCCATCCCTGAGTTAACACTGCTTGCATGATGTTAATTGCTTCTGGGCGAGTAGGAGTTGTAGCACTGTAATCTAAATAAATTTGCATAAAAATTAAGCTATGAAACGCAGTTAGGGGCTGATTTTATTTTCAACTCCCAACAGGAAGGCAAAAAAATTTCTTGATAGATATCTTCTTTTTAGGACAATAATGGTGTCATTTCCCGTAAAGATTCTTTAAGAAAAGTGTTTTTTGAAGAATATCGATTCAAATCAAGAGGCACAACAACTTTATTTAAGTAGGTCGGCGTTGAAAATCGTTATTGGGACAAGGGAGTAGGGAATAGGGAGCAGGCAGTAGGGACAAAGCTTTGATGGCAATTTACATTCTGTTACCGCCGTTGGTTTTATTTGTGCCGACTTACTTATGCCCTCGAATATTACTCTCGAATATTATTAATTTTATTCCTAAAAATAGCCGCAAGCTTGTTAACAACCAAAATTTTTGCCGCTAAAGCTTTTAATGCAATTTAACCGACTCTCGCAAAAATCACCTACTTATAAATATTTTTGTACAAAAAGCACAAATTTTATTATTTTTTAATTATTTACTAATGCAATCCTATCAGTAAAAATACTTTAATAAACTTAAAAGCCTTTATAAAATATTTATAATACTTTAAGATTGGAACAATGCAGTTAGTGCGATCGCCAAAGCATCAGCAGCGTCATCAGGGCGAGGAATGTAGTCTAAGTCAAGCTCTCGGGCTACTGCTTCTTGTACTTCATGTTTTTCAGCTTTACCGTAACCTGCCAAAGCTAATTTAACTTGCGAAGGTGCAACTTCTACGATAGGTAAATTATGTTGTCCTAGTACAAGCATGATGATTCCTCTGGCTTGAGCAACCAAGATAGTGTTTGACATCCGGTAAAAGAAAAATTTTTCAATTGCTACCAAATCAGGCTGGAACTGTTCTATTACAGTATGTAGATCATCGTAAATAGTACATAGTCTTTGCTCTAATGGAGTGTTAGCAGGCGTACTAATAACGCCGAAGTCAAGTAATTCTACCGTATCAGTACTAATTGTTAATTCATCTTTTTGGCATATAATTACTCCAAAACCTAAAATTGCGAATCCCGGATCTAAGCCTAAAATTTTTCTTTGCATCTACTTTACTGTCTTTTCATCTAAACTATAGTAATTTCACGGCTTTTTTCCGCTAGGTTAATTACATGAGTTCAGTTAATCGGAATTAGAAATTGTAATAATTAGATTCTTAAATTTGAATGCTCTTAGTGTAAATTCTCAATTAATTACTGTTTAGACCACTGCTTACGATTGCGATATGTCAATTGGTTTTATAAGACAAGCCCTCAACGTTATGCAACAACAGTCGCGCCGCCGCACTCCCCATCGAGTTAATCAGTGGTTCAAATGGTTGTCTCCTGGTTTATCGGTCAAACGTTGGTTTCTAATTAGTATGGTGGGCTTAGTATTAGCCAGTCTGGGTTTAGCTATTTGGAGCGGATATACACCAATTTACTGGGCGCTAAAGATAGTAAGAGGCGGACTTTTAATAATTACCAATACTATACCTTATTACATTAGCGGGCCTGTAGTAATGATTAGTGGTTTGCTATTGCTGATTTGGGGCCAAACCCGCACGGTAGGCTCGATCGCTCGGGTACTAAAGCCAGAAAATGATGAAGAATTAGTAGACGTACTCTTAGCTCATCACAGACTATTTAGAGGACCAAAAATTGTTGTTATTGGTGGGGGAACAGGACTTTCTACTTTATTAAGAGGACTTAAAACTTACAGTGCGAATATCACCGCTATTGTTACTGTAGCTGATGATGGTGGTTCTAGTGGTAGGTTACGTGAGGAATTTGGCGTATTACCACCGGGAGATATTCGTAATTGTTTGGCAGCTTTAGCAGATGAAGAGAAATTATTAACGGAGTTATTTCAATATCGTTTTAGTGCTGGAGACGGTTTAAGCGGTCACAGTTTTGGTAACTTATTCTTAACAGCAATGAGTGAAATTACTGGCGATTTAGAGCGCGGTGTTGCAGCTAGTTCCAAAGTTCTAGCTATTAGAGGTCAAGTGCTTCCGGCAACTCTTAGCGATGTTCGTCTGTGGGCTGAGTTAGCCGACGGCCGTCGGATTCAGGGTGAATCGAAAATTACCAAAGCTGGCGGCACAGTAGTTAAACTAGGCTGCACTCCGGCGAATCCACCTGCTTTACCAGCCGCTATAAAAGCAATCAAAGATGCCGATTATATAATCATGGGTCCCGGAAGCCTTTACACCAGCGTGATCCCCAATCTTTTGGTACCTGAAATTGCCCGCGCGATCGCTGCAACATCTGTGCCAAAAATATATGTGTGTAATATCATGACTCAACCGGGAGAAACTCAAGGATATACGGTTGCCGATCACATTCAATCTATTGATAAAGCTTGCGGACAAAAGCTATTTGATGCGGTTTTAGTACACCAAAAATCTCCTTCTGCCCGCGCTCTTATCCGTTATGCAAATGAAAATTCCCATCCAGTATTTTTAGATCGCGAAGCGGTAACAAATAGCGGACGTAGAATAGTTTCAGCCAACGTAATGAACGAAGATGAAACTGGTTGCGTGCGTCACGATCACGAGCGCTTAGCACAAGTTCTTTTCCGTTGGTATAGTAAAACTCCTAAAGGAATGCGAAAGATGTACAAACTTTTTGGAAAAGAATATGTTAATTAGCGAATAATCTATTTACATAGAAAAGACAATAAAAATTAACAATTAAATTCAAGCATAAAAAGCTACCTAAACACATTAGGTAGTTTTTTTGTTCAACAAATTACGCTAATCGCGATCGAAGATATGATTTTCAAATTACCATAATCCTCTAATCGACATTAAAAATCTAAGATGAAAATTTTTCTCAGAGACGCATTCGCAACCAAACGCTTAGGTATGATTTTGGGTGAAACGCTTCCTTGCAATAGCGTGATTCTATTAGAAGGCGATTTAGGGGCTGGCAAAACGACTTTAGTTCAAGGCTTAGGCGAAGGTTTAGGTATTGATGAACCAATCGTCAGCCCTACCTTCACCATTATTAATGAATACAATAGGGCACGGCTTCCTCTTTACCATCTAGATTTATATCGTTTAGAAGCTGCGGAAATAATAGCGTTAAATCTCGATACTTACTGGGATGGCATAGAAGTTGTGCCGGGAATAGTAGCTATCGAGTGGGCGCAACGAATGCCTTATAAGCCAGAAACTTATCTCACCATACATTTATCTAACGAAAGCGAAAGCTCATACCTTGAAGATGCTAAATCTGCACGTTTTGCCCAAATAACTCCATTCAACTGCACTCTTGACAAAAAAATTCTCGCTTTAAGCAAAGAACACAATTGTTAACAATTACCTTCAGACGGCCCAGGATTAATCCCATCGCCTCTTTTACTTGTTCTATCTACCACTTCCTCTTTCATCGGAACAATTACAGCACATTGTAATTCTAATAACCTTATTTTCTAGTAATGCGTTTACAAAATCGAAAGACATATTGCTGATTCAAGGATTGATTTTATACTACTTAAGATGATTGAGTAAGTATCATGCCAAACCAAGTTGAACTTAACAAGGGAGCGTATACCCAATCTTGAATAAATTACGTAACTACCTAAAGTGTTTCAGTGTATTTTCGAGGTGATAATTATAAAAACTGCTTATTTAAAGGAAAATTGCGTCATAAAAGAATTATATTATTTAAATTTGTGTTTAGTTTGACACGTTTATTTTCAATATGCCTGAGTGATTGCTCGTAAGGGAAAACGCCAGTATTTTGAGGGTACAAGATAAAGATGAGATTAATTAATCATTTTCTAGTTAAGTATTTTTGCAGACTTGAAACAATGGCAATATCCGCATTTTTTCCATTTGTCAAACGCAACAAATACTTAAAAAAAAATATTTCGCTACAGACATAAAAATAATCGGGGGAATATTTACTTAGTAATAAATATGGGTTACTTGATAATATAAAGTATAAATAAGAACTAAAGATATTAAAAATTCATTAAGCTAACTGGTAAATATACTCTTGGTACCTGTAATCGACTTAAAATTTTGTTACTTAGTGCCCTATTAGTGCCCTAATTCTTTGCAGACAAATAAAGCGCTCGGTTAAATAACACCAAGCGCTTGCCGCGATTAAATCTAAAATAAAATGAGTTTTAACGGTTAAAAGTTAAGGCTCTACCTCTAGCTTTCGTATTTAACTCACCTTCGTGAAAAGCTAATTCGCCACCAACAATAGTTGAAGAGGGCCATCCCGTCAGATTCCAGCCTTCAAAAGGACTCCAGCCGCATTTACTAGCAAATTCTTCACCTCTAACTTTTTTTCGCGAGTTTAAATCTACAAGCACCAAATCGGCATCATAACCAGGGGCAATTGCTCCTTTGTTCGGAATCGAGTAAGCGGAAGCCACAGCAGTTGACATCCAATTAACAACCTGGGCAACAGTACAACGGTTTTCAACTGCGGCAGTTAACATTAGAGGCAACGAAGTTTCTACTCCAGGCATTCCCGAAGGAGATTTAGGATAAGTTTGCGCTTTCTCTTCCAAAGTATGAGGTGCATGATCCGTAGCGATGAAATCAATTACTCCATCAAGTAAAGCTTGCCAAAGCACTTCATTGTCATGAGATGTTCTTAAAGGAGGATTCATCTGCGCCAAACTGCCTATTTTTTCGTAAGCAGTTGTATTCAAAAATAAATGCTGGGGTGTTACCTCGCACGTTACCCAACTAGGTTTATCTTCGCGGAGTAGATTTGCTTCCTCTGCGGTAGACATATGTAAAATATGTAGCCGACGA
>CAYMZW010000446.1:0-5974 GCA_964395005.1 uncultured Rivularia sp. | reverse complement strand
ACAGAGTTTCCTACTGTTCTTCCGGAAAACTGCGTACTTATACCTAAAAAAAAATTTTTCTTGGCAAAAATAAGTATAGTTCTCTATTGTCTTTATAAAAAGCGGTAGATGCGAGCGCGGATATTTTTCAAACATTTTTCTTTATATCAAGAATGCGGAACATCCCTTTAAGGTAAACACAAATAGTAACGCCTTTGAGATATTCCGGCGTTGAAGAATATCTCTTAGTTTTTTATTTAAAATATAAACGGTTATGGCATTTGTGCAATTGTAATCTGCAACTAAATTATAGAACTGTAATTACTGTTACCCACTACAAAATCTGTCACAATATATCTTGAATTTATAAAAAAAAGTGCTTTTTAATATCTTTTATACTTGCATTCAATTTTTAATCGGGAAATAATTCATAATGTAATCCGAAAGTATTAGGCAAAAAAGCTTACTGCTAAGTATATAGATGTAATTAATATAAATTAGTGCCTGAAATTAATATATACATTAAATTAAGGATTAGATTTAACTACAATCAAGCATAATTGAACTTACTTAGATTATTAATTAGTGCTTCATTTAACAGCAAATTGCAACTAGATAGCTGTAAATACTACTTAGTGGTAGTTATCTATGAACATTGCTGCTTAAAATGGCGCTTTTAAAAGCTTAAGTTTTTTAGATTACTTTGAATAACCGTGTTATTCGCATAAAATATAGGACATTACGCATCACAAAGTCATAAATCCTTGATATTAGCTCATATTTTCTAAGTTTTACTTACTCGCTACTTCCTACTTGCTTATTAAGTCATTAAAGCTTTAGATGTGAAGGGAGATTGTGAGCGCAATATTTTAATTAAATAAATAATTTGATGGAATTGATGCATCTTTCCACAATCACGAAAATATTCAGCAGCTTGAAGAAAATCAATACTTGCTTCAGAATGCCTACCACTTTTATAAAAAGCAAAACCTCTGCCAACGTAGGCTGCACCTTGTTTGCGATTGAGCCGAATTGATTCGGTAAAGTCATCAATCGCTTCGCTATATTTTTTTAGCTGACGAAAAGCATAACCCCGATTGCAATAAGAATTTGCATCTTCCACACCTAAAGAAATTGTGCTGGTAAAATCTTTAATAGCCAGTTCAAAATTCTTTAGCTGTAGGTGGGTTTCACCTAATTCGTTATATATGTCTACTTGTAACTGAGTTTTATCTTCAGGAATTAGTTCCAATGCTTTGTTATAGTCACTGAGCGCTTTTTGATAACTTTCTTCGTCGAAATATGTTAAACCCCTGTCATAGTAAGCTCGGAAGTCATTTGGATAACTTGTCAGAAAATAATTAAAATCGCCTCTCGCAGCTGCGGGCAGTTGTAATTTATAATACGCCCAACCTCGATTTAAATAAGCTTCAAAAAAGTCTGGGTTTTGTTCTAAAGTCGTGTTACAGTCGGCGATTGCATGCTGGTAATCTTCCGAATGCAAAAAAGCCAAACAGCGATTGTAATATGCTTTAGTATAATTGGGGTTAATCTTAATCGCTTGATTCAAATTTTCAATTGCTGCGCTGTATTCATCGCTTTCAAGTTGCTTAATCGCTAATTTGAATAAGTCTTGCGAGCTATCCTGGTTTGATGCCAAAGCCCCAGCCGGAGAAAATAGCATTAGTACAACAACCATCACCAAACTGAGAAAGATTTGGTAAAACCGCATAAGTATTAGTAAAAAGATAATGGATTAGGAGACAACTATTAATACATAATAATTAGTGGCTAATAATTATTTTTGTCGTAGTTATCTATACGAAAAAACAATTATTAACCACTAAATTTTCTAATAGTTAGCCTTAGAAATGCAAGTAAAACTTTTACCAACCTTTGTCAGCTTGAGCCAAAACATATTCAGCAAGGCTTTCTATCTGCTCGGTAGATAAACGTTTTCCAAAAGCAGGCATTGCATTTTTACCATTCACAACTTGGTAAACAATTGCATCTTTGGAATACATATCGTATTTCTCCAGAGCCTCTTTTTTCAAAGTTTTCTGTGCATTAACCAAGTTTCCTCCACCTGCATGACAAGCCGCGCAATTTTGCTTAAACAGTTTAGCGCCTTCTTCATGAGAAGCAGTCATAGCTACAGGCTTTACCAGCGATTCCGATGCAGAAATCTCAACAGATTTAGCTGGCTGAGCAACTGTCTTGGTTTCTTCAACAATTTTTGTAGCTTCAGTTGGCTTATTAGTTGTCTTGGTTTCTTCAACAATTTTTGTAGCTTCAGTTGGCTTATTAATTGTCTTGGTTTTCTCAACTGTTACTTCCATAGGAGCAACTTTTTCAACACCAGGAGCAACAGTAGCTTGAGTTTCTTCACCGCAAGCGTAAGTACCAAACAATAAAGGTATCACCAAAAACACAATAGATAGTATTTTTTTCATAGGTATTATTTCCTTAATTAAGCATTACTTAATTACGATTTGCACGCTCAAGCTTATCGTTAAATATACGGTTATTAAATGATATAAATATACAAATATGAAAAAAGGCGAAGAGTTAGGGATTAGGAGTTAGGAGTCAGGAATTAGGAGTTAGGAGTTAATAATTATCTTCCCCCTCTTCCCCTTCCCTGCTCCCTACTCCCTGCTCCCTAATCCCCAATTATCAAGGCGCGGAGTTAGGAGTTAGGAGTTAGTAGTTAAGAGTTAGGAGTAGTAAGTTATTCTTCTGCTTGTCTCCTTGTCCCCTTATCTCCTTGTCCCCTTATCTCCTTGTCTCCCCATTTTTCACTAAAATTTTCTGGTTGACAAACATACTCATAACGACTACGCTTAAACAGTTGCATTTATCATCATAGTTTTATTTATGCTGGCTAATAAAGAAGGTCAAAAAGTTCCCAACGTTACTTTTCGAGTTCGCGAGAACAATGATTGGAAGGATATCACCACTTCGGACTTATTCAAAGGAAAAACTGTGGTTGTCTTTTCTTTACCTGGAGCGTTTACTCCAACTTGTTCTTCAACGCATTTACCAGGATACAACGAACTGGCTCCAGCTTTTAAAGAAAATGGCGTAGATGACATCATTTGTATTTCAGTAAACGATTCCTTCGTAATGAACGAATGGGCGAAAAATCAAGAAGCAGAAAATGTCACATTAATTCCCGATGGTAACGGTGAATTTTCTGAAGGCATGGGAATGTTAGTTGATAAAACCGATTTAGGCTTTGGTAAACGTTCCTGGCGCTATTCAATGCTTGTAAAGGATGGCGTAATAGAAAAAATGTTTATCGAGCCAGAGGAACCCGGAGATCCATTTAAGGTATCCGATGCAGACACAATGCTTAAGTATATTAATCCTCAAGCAGCAAAACCCCAAAGCCTATTCATGTTTGCTAAAGAAGGTTGTCCTTTCTGCGCTCGTGCCAAAGAAATACTCAAAGGAAAAGGTTTAGATTACGAAGAAATTACCTTAAACAAAGATTTCACTACACGTGGTTTGAGAGCAGCAACAGGTGCAACTACAGTTCCGCAATTGTTTATCGATGGTAAATTAATCGGGGACTCTGAAGCGATTGCTGCACACTTTGGAGCTAAATAAACGTTTGTAAATATCTTGTTACAAATTGAACGTATATGGAGATGTTGCCGGGCGCAACGTCTCTACATAACTAATATTTATTTCAATATATTTTCAAATACGTAACTTCTCAAATCGAAAGGCTCATCAAAAGGATAAATGCAAATTAAAAGATATTTTTTAAAAAGTAAAACAGTTTATGTATTTAATTTTTATATTCTGTAATTTTTCTTAATTTTTTGTTAATTAACTCAGAAATATATAATTGAACACATTTAAGTTTTTAACTAAAATGTTACATAAATGGTAGCAAGTGGAAAATATTAATAAAATTGATGCTTGATATAAACACCATCGCGGAGTTTTCTCGCAACAACTGTGTAACTATCTGTGCCTTCTTAGTTCCAGCGAACTTAATTGCCACAATATCGACAATGATTCTTGCAGCACTTCATCGTCCGTTGCCTCAAGTTTCCCAATCAGCCGTTATTGCTGGTTTTTTCGCAGGAATAATGATATTACACGTTTACACCTGGTTTGCAATTGGTATCGTCGCCATACCTACTTATATCTTATTGTGGTTAGCGATTACCTGTTTATTTACAAATTTGGGCGCGTATTTATTTCAAAGACGTTACATTCGGACTTACTTTTTAGTTGGTAATAGATAATTGGGAATTGGGCATGGGGGATTGGGCATGGGGGATTGGGAATTGGTAATTGGTAATTGGTAATTGGTAACTCCCAACTCCATCCGTTGCCCAACTCCATCCGTTGCCGCCACTCCCTACTCCCTACTCCCTACTCCCTACTCCCAACTCTTTGCGTAATTCATTTACTACTTTATCTAATCTGACTGAATGGGCTGCTTTGAATAAGATGCGATCGCCATCTTTGAGGTTTTGTTTTAAGGCGGTTGCTAGTTCATCGTGAGTGGAATAGCACTGAATGGGAATACCTTGGGCACTTTTGGCTATGGCTTGTGCGTCGGCACAGTCAGCTAATACCATCAAAGTATCTAGGTTTAAAGAGCTTGCGGTTTTACCTATGAGTTGATGCAATTCCTCGGATTTATCTCCGAGTTCTTTCATTGCGCCTAATACGGCAATGCGTCGCTTTCCTGGAGTTTCGGCTAATAAATTCAACGCTGCAACCATTGCTTCTGGTGCTGCATTATAAGTTTCATCTAAGATTACCACGTCGTTGAGTAAGGTAAATTGCACCGATCTTCCTCCCGGCATATCTACCGCGACACCGTCTTTAAAAGTATTCCAATCAATACCTAAAACTTGTGCGACAGCCAAAGCTGCCATGTAGTTAGCTGCAATATGTCTTCCCGGCATCGGTAAAGGCAATCGTAAGCCAGCTATTTCTAAGGTATAGTTATCAATAAATTTACCGTGAATATCTCCCCCAGTGAAACCGAAAGTAATAACTTTGCCTTGCCAAACTTTCGCAGCAGTTTTCATCAATAGGGAATTATCGTAGTTAAGGATAGCTACCCCATCCGGTGGCATTTCTACTAATAGTTCGCATTTTGCTTGCGCGATCGCTTCTTCGGACTTAAGTAGCTCGATGTGCGCGGTTCCGACATTGGTAATCACGGCAATAGTCGGACAAGCTATTTGAGTAAGTTCGGCAATTTGTCCAAGCCCCCGCATCGCCATTTCGATAACCGCGTAATCATGCTCGGCAGTTAAATCTAAGAGAGTTTTTGGTACGCCAATTTCATTATTAAAATTCGCGTAAGTTTTGTGAACTTTTCCCTGAGTACTTAATACACCAGCAATTAACTCTTTGGTTGTGGTTTTACCTACCGAACCCGTTACCCCAATTACGGGTATAGAAAATTGATTGCGCCACCATTGACCAATTTTTTGATAAGCTTCCAGAGTATTGGTTACTTGCAGTACTGGAAATTGCGGATTTTCGTATTCAAAATCAACAATTGCGACAATAGCGCCTTTTTCCATTGCTGTAGCGACAAACTTATGTCCATCAAACTTTTCACCACGAAAAGCAACAAATACTTCTCCAGGATTAATAATTCGACTGTCTGTTTGTATACCAGAAAAAGATTGTGCAAGTGCTGTATCTGAAAGATTTACGCTTTTAGCACCAAGCAATTCAACTAGCTGTTTGAGAGTGGCAGAAGGCATAATTCCGGGTAGTAGGGATAATGATGCGTTAATTTATTAAATTCAAAGAATATGCAGAAATGTTCGCAAGTAACCCTCGCAAACAAAGTCTTCTAATCCTATAGTTCTTTTGGGGAAAACATAAAGTACCGGATTTAACATTTTCACATATTGTTGCCACAAAAATGTAGGGAATTGGGAATGGGGCATGGGGCATTGGTAATTGGTAATTGGTAATTGGTAATTGGTAATTGGTAATTGGTAAT
>CAYMZW010000445.1:0-5988 GCA_964395005.1 uncultured Rivularia sp. | reverse complement strand
GTTAGGAGTTAGGAGTTAGGAGTTAGGAGTTAGGAGTTAGGAGTTATGAGTTAGGCAACGGATGAAGTTAGGCAACGGATGGAGTTAGGAGTTATTCTTCCCCCTCTTCCCCTATGCCCAATGCCCCATCCCCTATTCCCTATGCCCAAACGAATCAAACCGACTGTCTCGCAAAGGAAAACAGCCGGTTTATAGTGCGATAATTATGAGAAATTTACGCTTCTCTATTTAAAAAAGTTTGCAACTGTCGTAATGCAGCAGCGCCGATATTGAATAACGCCCAACCAGCGGCAATAGCTAAAGGTGCTACAACGATCAATATACGAGTATCAATGCCCATATCTAGAACTCCTCTTTTACGTAAAATTTTAAGTTTTATCAACTACTCTCATTTTTATTTTTAGCTGAATTGGCAAATTTTTCTACCCCTGCGTGTAAAGAATGTTTACGTTCTTCAGTTATCAGTTATCAGTTATCAGTGAACAGTGAACAGTGAACAGTGAACAGTGAACAGTGAACAGTGAACAGTGAACAGTTACCAGTTAAGTTACTAATTATCAATTAATTATCCCCTTGTCCCCTTGTCCCCTTGTCCCCTTGTCCCCTTGTCCCCTTGTCTCCTTGTCCCCTTGTCTCCCCATCTCCTTGTCCCCTTGTCTCCTTGTCTCCTTGTCCCCTTGTCTCCCCATCCCCCTCACTCTTCCACAAACCCTAAATCCGTACCTTTCCCGGCGTGAACTAAAGCTAATTTCTCGTAGCGTTTGGCGTGTTCGATTAGTTCTGCTATTTGTTGGGGAGAATTTTGGCGTATTACTTTACCTGGGACTCCGATTACTAAAGATGAAGGAGGTATGTCTTTAGTTACTACCGCACCTGCACCAATTATGCTTCCCGCTCCTACACGTACTCCATCAAGAATTATTGCGCCAATACCGATTAAACTTCCGCGTTCGATGTATGCCGAATGCACTACGGCCCGATGTCCGATGGTAACGTAGTCTTCTAAAATAGTAGGTTTACCGGGGTCGCCGTGGAGAATTGCTCCGTCTTGTATGTTGGTACATTCACCAATTTCGATGCGCTCTACGTCACCTCTGACCACCGCGCCGTACCAAATGCTTGCTCCTGTTGCAACGCTAACTGAACCCATAACCACAGCATTCGCTGCAACGAAAGCTGCTGCTGAAATATCCACAGAAGACCAGTAGGAAGTGCTAGACACGATAGAATATGAATATAAAAATCTTGAACAAAAAATTTGCTCCGAGACTATGGAAGCCGCTTAATATAACTAGAATATCATGAGGTGATTCTTCAAAATTTCGACGGTCATTGGTATATAAAAACTGAAATATCAATCACTCTTTTTATGTCCAAAAAAAACTGATTTATTTATCTCCCTCGTGTTCTACTAATGAATATACTTGTTAAGTAAAACCTTCTTTATAAGCCCGATAGATTAAAATTTTGCGCGTTCTTCTACCTAGTTCGGTTTTTTGAAAGTGTAAAATAAAACAAAATAATAATGTTCAAAATAAAGATGTTTATATACACTTCATGATGAATCTAGGCTTGCAGTACCCTATATTTGGGCCAGAAATTCAGTGTCCCCATTGCCGTCAAAGTATTCCGGCACTGACGTTAACAGATACTTATTTATGCCCTCGCCACGGAGCTTTTGAAGCGAATCCGAAAACCAGCGAATTAATTCACCTCCAATCTGGGCGACATTGGCGGAGGTGGAAGGATGAATGGTATCGCCAGCATACTCATCCCGATGGAATTAGATTTGAAATTCACGAGGCGCTCGATAAGCTATACACTCAAGGTTATCGCGCGACTAAAGTGATTATTGCTCGCCGGTATCAGGAATTAATGGGCGGTTATTTGGAACGTAGTTCGCCGTGGCGCAAGGGACAAAATTCAGAAGTTACTTCTGCACGATTGTACGGCTTGCCAGTAGATTTTAGTTCGGAAACTAGTGACGATGATTGCTGGGAGGTAATAAATTTTGATTTAGAAAAAGAACCCGGCGTTCCAGTACGCTACCCTTACTTTAGATTGTTTGAATAGGTATAACTATCATTAATTACTGTTAGGAGTCTTCTAAGATATAACTCCTAACCTTTTCCAAGTTGAATAATACCCACGAACTTTAAAAATTTGAGAAATATAGGACTTACGCAAAGCCCCACTTTTTAAGGGGGGTTGGGGGGATCTAAAGGTCTGAAATACCTGCGGGCACCGTTGCGATTGCGGCCATTCCTGAAATATTTAGAAATATTTAGAAGTAATTAGAAATATTTAGAAACATTAGAAATATTAGAAATATTAGAAATCTAAAAATATGCACCACGCTTCTATTCGTACTGCGGATATCCATCGTGCGATCGCCTTTTACGAACAATTAGGTTTTACGGTATGCGAGCGCTTCACCACGGGCTATACTCTGGCTTGTTGGATGGAAGGATTGGGAGGAAGAATTGAACTAATTCAAATTCCCGAACCGAAACCCGCTCCAGATGCATTCAATGACGAACATTATGTGGGATATTATCATCTATCTTTCGATATCACCGAGGCTGCACCCGATTTACCAAGTTGGTTAAGCAATATAAAAGAAAATTTTGCCGAAGCATCACGCCAACAACCGGAAGTTATACAACCATTAAAAGTACTTTTAGAACCAACTCAGCAGCAAATCGGCGATTGTGTCTACGAAGTTGCTTTCATCGCCGATACAGATAATTTACCCTTAGAATTCATTCGCAACTTAACAATCAACTAAATATAGAATTCCCCATTCCCTATTCCCCGTTTCCTATTCCCCATTCCCCATTCCCCATTCCCTATTAAAGATTTATATAGTTGTAATTAATTACTTTTCTCTGTAGAATAAACATTCTCTGTAGTGTTGCCGAGGCGACAGATTCATAGAGTAGATTAGACTATATTCATAGAAAAAATCTGTAGTACAGCTTACAGATAGATCAAGCAAATAAATGTCTGTATATTTTAGGTTATTGCGTATTTGTCGTTTTCCGTCTTTACTTTTAGTGCTAGTAACGATCCTAGTTCTATTTTTTGGTGGTGAATCGGATGCGAGCAGGTTATTAGCTGCTTCAAAATGCGTAAATAATCGCAAAGAATTAGTAGTAAAAGAAAATAGGATATTAACGGTAGCAGAAAATGTTCGTAAAACCAGGTTAAAAAATGGTTTGACAGTAATAACAAAACAAGTACAAACTGCACCAGTCGTAAGCGTACAGGTATGGTATAAAGTCGGAACCCGCAATGAGAAACTAGGTGTAAATGGTATTGCTCACCAGTTAGAACATATGATGTTCAAGGGTACAAAAAGTCGTCCCGTACAGTTTGGCAAACTTTTTAGTGCTTTAGGTAGCGATTCAAATGCTTTTACCAGTCACGATCAAACAGTATATTACGGAACAGCCGAACGCGATAAGTTAAAAGCGCTTCTGATTTTAGAAGCAGACAGAATGCAGAATGCTGTTATTAATACAGAGCAGCTAAATAGTGAAAAACGGGTTGTAATTTCTGAGCTAAAAGGTTACGAAAATAGCCCTGAGTATCGTTTGAATAAGGTAGTTATGCGGGCAGCTTTTCCCAATCATCCTTATGGATTACCTGTTGGTGGAACCGAGGAAGATGTGGAGAACTTTACTATAGAACAGGTTAAGCAGTATTACGAGAATTTTTACAGCCCTGATAATGCAGTCTTAGTAATTGTAGGTGACATTGAAACTAATAAAACTATTGAGGCTGTAAAAGAAATATTTGGGAAAATACCAGCAAATAAAAATACAAAATTAAAAGATCGAGTTGTCGAGAATAACTTCAATAACTTCAGCAAAGACGTTTCTATCTCCGAACCGATTGTATTAAAGCAACCTGGATCTGCACTATTATATCAAGCTGTATATCCTCTACCTTCAGCAAAACATCAGGATATACCAGCTTTAGATGTAATGGATTATATTTTGGCAGAAGGACGAAATTCGCGTCTTTATCAAGCTTTAGTAAATTCGGGAAAAGCTAGCGATGTGTCAGCAAGTGTTATTAGTTTGCAAGATGGAGGTTGGTACGAATTATTAGTAACGGCAAATTCTGTTTCCAATCTATCTGAAATTAAATCGATAATTAATCGCGAGATTAGTAATTTCGCAAACCTCGAAATTACAGCAGAAGAATTGAGTAGAGCAAAAGCTCAGTTGGAAGCTTCGGTTATTTTGAGTAATCGCGATATTACCTCTTTGGCAATGCAGTTAGGTAACGATGAAACAACTACAGGCGATTATAATTATACCGATCGTTATTTAGCTGCCATACAACAAATTACGATTCAAGATGTGCAACGGGTAGCTCAAAAATATCTAAAACAGCAAAGGCAAACAGTAGGCTTTTTTGAGCCAATTGATAAAGCTAAAGAAAAAACCGATAATAAACAAATTTCTACAGAAAACAGCGAACATTTTTCTAAAAGCACTGATAGAAATGCAGATCTAGTTAAGTATCTACCACCAGTAGATTCGACTATCACTTCAACTAGTCGGGTTTTACCAGAAAAATTTATTTTGCCTAATGGTTTATCCATTATTTTGTTACCAGATAAAAGCACTTCTACAGTAACTCTGGGTAGCTATATAAAAGCTGGTAGAGAATTCGATCCGAATAATAAAGCAGGTTTAGCATCTTTGGTTGCAGATAATTTAATGAACGGAACCACACACAAAGATATTTTAGATATTGCTAAAACTTTAGAAGATTGTGGTGCAAGTTTAGATATCACAACTTATCGCGAAGGCGTGTACTTTGAAGGTAAAAGCTTGTCGGATGATTTATCGGTGTTAGTAAAAACTCTAGGAGATGTAATCAAAAATCCGACTTTTCCCCGCTCTCAATTGCAGCTAACACGTCAACAAGCTTTAACAGCCCTTAAACAAGATTTAGACGATCCACAAGAAGTTGCCGAGAAAACTTTTTTACAAGCGGTTTTTCCCAAAACACATCCGGATTATAGTTTTCCTTCACAAGAAACTTTACAGCAAATTACCCGTCGCGATGTAGTTAACTTTCATCAAAAACATTATCGTCCCGATACCACAGTAATCGCATTAGTTGGCGATTTTCAGCCAGCCCAAGTTAAAAAGCTCATAGAAAAAGAATTCGGGGATTGGCAAGTTTCTGGTGAAACACCCAAAGCCAAATATCCACCCGTAGATTTACCTAAATCAATTGTCCGTGTTAATCCGGTACTTCCCGGTAAAGTCCAGGCAATCACCTTTATGGGTAGCAAAGCGATCGATCGTCAAGATCCCAGATATTATGCCGCAAAAGTTTTAAATCATATCTTAGGTGGCGATACTTTATCAAGCAGACTTGGTTCTCAAATACGCGACCGTTTGGGTTTGACATATGGTATTTATAGTAACTTACTCGCCGGTAGAAATTCTGGAACATTTTTGATTGAAATGCAAACCAGTCCAGAAGACACCACAAAGGCGATCGCCAGCACGCGCCAATTGCTAGAAGAATTACATAAACAAGGTGTAACGGCTGTAGAAGTCGAAAATGCCAAGCGTAATTTAACAGGCAATTATAACGTTTCTCTCGCTTCCCCCGACGAACTAACCTATAGAATCATCAGAAATAACGTGCTAGGTTTAAACACAGAAGAACTACGTAGTTTTACTGAAAAAATAGACGCAGTTACTCTCGAACAAGTAAATCAAGCAGCACGCGAATTACTTCATCCAGACAAAATTGTAGTTGTTACCGCAGGGCCACCCGTATTAGCCAATCAAAAACAGTTAACAGTTAACAGTGAACAGTGAACAGTTATCAATTATCAATTATCAATTATCAATTAACAGTTATCAGCGATCGAACAATAATTCCTAACTCCTAACTCATAACTCCATCCGTTGCCTAACTCCATATCCGTTGCCTAACTCCTAACTCCATCCG
>CAYMZW010000444.1:0-6030 GCA_964395005.1 uncultured Rivularia sp. | reverse complement strand
GGCTTGCCAACTCATCAATTGACTAATACAACCTTCCACATCAAGATTTGATTTGCCAGTAATTTCTCTAACCTGTTGCAGTATATCTTGAGTCATTGGCAATTTTAAATGATTGCGTACCCAAGCTGATAAATGTTTCGCGGAATAAGGAAAAAGCACATCATGTACAAAACTGATATCGGTTGTAGTGCCTTCAATATCTGTGAGAATAACTTTTAGCTGCTTGCCTTGGTAAGTAATTGTCATGTTTTAGATTTTAACAACGGATTTTTAGATTTATATCCACTTCAACCTTTAACTTTTAACCTTTTGACTCGCTACCATATAGCGAAAAATATACTCCACTAACTCTAAATAATTGTTTGCACACTCCAGAGAATCAGCCCAGACAGTAACTCCATGATCTCGAATTAGCAAAGCTGGTACCTGGGGTTTTGCCTGCTTGAAGCGAGTATAAATATCATCGGCAATCCGGGATACTTCTAAATGATTGGCGAAGATTGGCATTACTAAGCTTGGATTTTCTTCCCAGACTCCCAAACCTTTGAGCATTTCTAAGGGTGGCAAAGGTAAGTTACTTTCGGTAAAACGAGAAACCAAATTGTTTTCAATAGAATGTACGTGATAGCATACTTGAGCATCTGGAAACAGGTTGTAAATAGCTGCGTGAATGCTCGTCTCGGCTGATGGACGTTTTTTAGAATTAGACTCGGTGGAATTTGAGTAAAATTGGTTCTTATCCCTATCCAAGCCAATCGAAACAAAGTCATCAGCACTCAACTGATTTTTAAGACATCCACTAGCAGTAATCCAGAAGTTGTTATTGGAAATTCTTGCAGAAAGATTACCAGCAGTACCTACCATCCAGCCCATTTGGTAGTATTGACGAGCAGATGCAATTAGAGTAGGACGTGGATCGATACTCATATTATTTTAGATTTTAGTTGTTAGTTTTTAGTTTTTAGTTGTTAGTTTAATGGACCATCGCCGCATCGGTGCAGCTAATATAAAATCTACTGTAATACGCGATCGCGACGTAAGCGAATTTCTGTATCGGTGTACTCGGGTACCCAACCTTCTGTAGTTGTGAAATAGCGCACGGCTTTAATAGAGCGTGATGATGTCAAATAAAACCAATGTTCCACACCGTTGGGTACATTAATATAATCTTCGGGTTGCACTGTCAATTCTACCTGGCTACCGTCAGGACGTACAAACCCAAAAATTCCTTCACCAGCAATAATGTAGCGTACTTCTGGATCTGCGTGAGTATGGGTTTTGTCAAATTTTGATAGCATTGCGTCCAGATTGGGGACGTTTGAATGCAGTGCAATTAAATCGCGCTCCTTATACCCGGCAGTTTTAGCTAATTGTAAAAAGTATTTATCAAGCCCTTTAAGTACATACTCTTTCTCTTCATCGCTAAGCATATTTTGAGCTAGCAGAGCATTAAGTTTTGTGTCGTTTCCAATTGGCCAAGAATTAACCTTGATATTTAAAGGATCGAGTTCGCGTTGAATATCAATTATTTCAGTGTATGTAGTATCGTCTTCAAGCCGCAAAATAGCCATATCAAACCCCCAAAGTAACGTTAATCAAAATTGTTGGAAATAAAAATTCTTAATTTTATTTATCTCTGGCTAAGAATATCTTAATTAATAAGTTGTCGAAATTATTATAAATATAATATCTATAAGGAAATAAAATCAGATGCCGTGGTTTGTCAAAATAGAAGAAGGAAAAGTTGATAAATCGACTTTCGATAAATATGTCCCCGCTCATAAAGCATATGTAGAAGAGTTAAAAAACAAAGGACATAAAGCAAAAACGGGATATTGGGCACAATATGGTGGGGGAATGCTGCTGTTTGAAGCCGCTTCAATGGATGAAGCTCAAGCTATTGTAGCTCGCGATCCTTTAATTGCAAACAATTGCGTTGACTATAAGCTATACGAATGGCGACTTCTAGTTGAGTGAACGAAAAATTTCCCATTGCTCGTTACACATTTAGATAAATTGGTGCTATATTAGTTTTTAGGCTCGGACCTATGCAACTGCAACGCCCAAACCTTGTCAGGACCGGAAGGTAGCAGCAACACGGGATGCTTTCAGTAGGCGTAGACTCCGGGCTGTCCTAGTTTTTATAGAGAATTCTCATATAATGCCTGGTTTCGGAGATATTGCTAAAAAAGCTTTTTACCTTGGTGTTGGCTTAGCTTCTTACGCTAGCGAAAAAGCAGGTGGAACTTTAGCCGAATTGCGATCGCAAGCCCAAAAACTGGCAGACGAAATGGTTGCGAAGGGCGAAATGAACTCAGAAGAAGCCCGTAAGTTTGTGGAAGACATGATGAAACAAGCACAAACTGGTAATGTCGGCAGCGGCAGCGAAACAACAACTCGCACCGAACCCCGTCGTATAGAAATTTTGGATGATGGGGATGAAGCCACCGAAAACGAACCCGAACCCCAAGACGTTGATAAACTACGCGATCAAGTAAAGCGGATGCAAGAAGAATTGCGTCGGTTGCAGCGCGATAAATAATTAAGTAGTGTAGTATTAACCCAAAGTAAGTAATTTCCTCGAAATTATTAACAGACATTCTAGAATTATTATTATAGAATATCCCTTGGGGTGTACTTTTAGTATATTAAGCCCGCGCAAGATCAAACATTTTCCAAATGTTTTTTAATTGCTAAATGGTTATTGTTAATTGCCACCCTCCGGAAGACGTAGTAAAAACGTTGAAGTAAATGTCCTATTATTAAGAAAGTGAGGACTATTTTTTTATGGATGAGTGGCAAAAAGATTTTTCGGACGTAGTTAAATCAGTTTCGGATGAAGTAGAACGCTTCTTTGTGGGAATGACAGAAGTAGTAGATACTTTTATTGAAATGACTGAGGAACTTAGCGAACAGTTTCAAAGTTCGTTACTTACTGAAGTGGATCAATGTTTACAGGATTTAGCAGAACCATTTTTAGAAGTTTATTGGGATTTTGAAGATGTTTTAGGGGATGATTTAGAAGGTCATCATTTTCCTTATCCCGTTGAACCCACAGCAGAACAAAACCCAGCCTGTATGGGTTGTCGTAACTATCACGGACAAGTATACAACGGTAATTTACTAGTTTGCGGTATGCATCCAAGTGGATATGAAGACGAAAGCTGTCCCGATTGGGAAGGCGAATAAATAAGTTAGGAGTTAGGAGTGAGGAGTTAAGAATTAAGAGTTATAAGATAGGTGAGGTTAAGGATAAATATTATAAGTTAATATTCAATGTCCTATTCCCTATTCCCCATTCCCCATTCCCCATTCCCCATTCCCTATTGAAATTATTAATTATTATTAAATATAGATGACTCAGACTAATTCTGAAGTAAAATATGGCGAACGCGAGATTTCGGAAGGAAAGTTAATTACTTTTCCCAATCCGCGTATAGGAAGAAGATACAATATTAGTATTACTTTGCCGGAATTTACCTGTAAGTGTCCGTTTTCTGGCTATCCTGATTTTGCAACTATTTATGTAAATTACGTCCCCGATGAGAAAGTTGTAGAGTTAAAGGCAATCAAGCTTTACATTAATAGTTATAGGGAAAGATATATATCCCACGAAGAATCAGCCAATCAAATTTTAGATGATATAGTTGCAGCTTGCGATCCTTTAGAACTTACCGTCAAGGCTGACTTTACACCACGCGGGAATGTACATACTGTTGTGGAAGTTAGTCATACGAAATAGGGGATTGGGAATAGTTAGGAGTTAGGAGTGAGGAGTGAAGAGTTAAAAGTTAAGAATTATCTATTTCTTCTTATTCGCTTCCAATCTTTCGCAATAAATAATCTTAAAAATACATACAACTTATGTAGAGACGTAGCACTGCTACGTCTCTTTTCAATTGTGGTTAAAGTAGCTTTATCTAGAAAAACTCAACCAATTAAATACATCTTCAACAGTTAGTTGCCAGTTTTCCAAAACACTTAACACGGGTAGAATATCCTGTTTCTCTTTAACCTCTGGTAATTGATTTGGTTGAAAAACTGTAATTGATTCATCCTCAGCATCAACAAAATAGCCTAATTTAGTTCCATTTTTAATACAAAATGTAATTTTACGAATTACCTTGCTCGCAGATTGTTTTGGTGACAAAATTTCAATTACCCAATCGGGAGCTATTTCAAATTTATTCGCAATTTGATTATTTTCATCCAGAGGAATTCTTTCCCATTCAAATACAGATATATCTGGAACAATCGATTCACCAGCGAAGGTACAGCGTAACTCTGTAAATGCATAAGCTAATTTATTAGCTTTACCTACTTGATTAATTGCAGAAGCTAACTCAATTTGTAAAGTGCTATGTTTTCCTTGTGGCATCGGTTTTTGGTAGATTTTCCCATCAATATATTCACTTGCTGGTTTTGTTTCTGGTAGTAACAAAAATTCTTCTAGGGTGAGTACTGATGTTGGTTGAATAGATAATGCCATAAGCTATAGTTTCAAAAAAAATAGTTTACCAATTCCGAATTCCCAACTTACACGCTGGAAACCAAAGATTTCGTAGCTTCACCTTGCGATTGAGAATTAATTTGCTCGAAAATCTCTACCATTTCTCCTTCAAAAGCAACTTGAGCGCGATTGGTTTTACCACCAATATATAAGTTACCTTCTTGCTGCAATACCCATACTTGAGAGTGAGAAAAGTAACTCATGACTACTCCCAACATCAACAAAGCGAATCCACCGTAAACTACTGGTATACCTGGATCGGCTTTAATTTGCAGCCCAGTAGAACCAACTACTTCTAATATTTTTAAAGTAACCCCATTTACTTCTGCTGACATTCCTTCGCGGACGGTATTAACTAACTTACCTGTAGCATCATAGATTAATACAGTTCCCTGTAAATCTTTAGCTAATAAAGAAACACCTGCACTTAAATCTGGTTTGGTAGGAATCCAAGTTCCCCAAAGTCTTCCTTTTCCTCCGGTATCAAGTAAAGCCATCGGAAGTTGAAAAATCGGACTTTTATTAACTCGAACTTTTACTGCCGCAATCCCCCAATCAGTTTGGTAAAGAGTAACTCCTTTGTGTCGTAAGGGATGATTAACGTAAATCGTGTCTTTGTCTATTTCTTTCCCTTCTTTATCTAATACCGACATATCCGAGTAAAATTGATCGATATCACCACTTGAGCTATAGTCAATCCAGAAGCGATTTACTTTCACAGCCCAATCATTAGTAACTTGCGGCGCTGCCCAAGGTCCAGCATCTATGATATTTTTAATTTGGAAAGTATCGCCACTGGCAACCATTTCCTGAGCCATAAACCCAGTCATAGCTCCTAAAATTGAGCCAAGTAAAATAACTACAATGCCGATGTGAACTACTATCGGGCCAATTTTACCTATAATGCCTTTGCGAGCGTAAAGTTTATCATTGTCTTCCTGAAAAACTTTGTAGCGGCGCTGTTGCAGAATTTCGCTAAGATTTTGAATAGATGTCAAATTATCTTTTTCAACATCGAATTCAGCACTTAAAGCTAACTTTTGAAATCTTCGGGGTTTATCGAAAAACTTCCAGCGACGTGCAGCTTTTAATGCAGGAAGCTGACGGGTGAAAGTGCAAGCCGTTAAACTTGTGCCAAATAAAATAAGTAAAGATAAAAACCACCAAGTACGATAAACCCGATCCAAACCCGCAATTATCACTACTTTCCAGGTAAGAAAGCCAAATAAAGCCGGACTTTCCGGATAATTTTCTTGATAGAAAGCGATAGATTGCCCTTGCTCGATAACTGTGCCCGCAATACTAAATAGAGCGATCGCCAATAGCAAAATAATCGCCAATCGTAAATCTGTGAGTATTGGTAAAAACTCTTTGCGAATAAAGCTGGTAAATGCTTTTAAGGGTGATTTTGAAGATTCTTCTAAAGACATTTAATTAATTTTAGATTTTAGATTTTGGATTTTGGATTAGGAGTTAGGCAACGGATGGAGTTAGGCAACGGATGGAGTTAGGCAACGGAT
>CAYMZW010000443.1:0-6041 GCA_964395005.1 uncultured Rivularia sp. | reverse complement strand
GATAAGCCTTTGGTACGGGTGCCCCTTCACCATCATCTCGTACCTTACTAGCTTCTCTACCAAACTTCGGACTTTCCATCACCTTCATCACATCCCGATATCGGAATAGATACCAAGCACCATCTAGCTTAGGATTTGCAGAAAGTCCCCAATGTACCGGATCTTCTTTTCTATACAGACTGTAATAAGGATAAGGATCGTTAATTACTTCTTTAACAAATGGATTTAATCTTTCTATTGTAGAAATTGACATATTCACCCGCAGATATTTTTTTATTCCTTATTTTTTGTTTAGGGGTGAAGAGTTTGGGATTATGCAAGCCTTAATTAGAAGTTAGGAGTTAAGAATAAAGTAATTACAGCGGATTTCATCTTCATGAGGTACAGAACATATCGTTATAAGGGAGTAGCGAAAAGTGCGGTCTTGGGGGTTTCCCCCAAGAGCAACTTTTCAAGAGAGGGAGTAGGGAGTAGGGAGTAGAAAAAGATTTTTCTTGCAAATCATTCAGTAACTATTCCAGGATTTGAAGATACTTCGTTGGAATTAAGGCGAATATTCGCCGGTTGAAACCGCTACTAAACGCCGCATTATCCCTCCGTGGATTCCGAAGATTCTAACCCACGAAGCAAGATTACAACAAAATCGATAACTGTTCACTGCTAACTGCTCACTGTTAACTGTTAACTGTTAACTGCTAACTGCTCACTGTTCACTGCTAACTGCTCACTGTTCACTGCTAACTGTTAACTGTTAACTGACTAAGACTCTCTCCCCGAAGCCCATGTATCTCTCCATTTAACGGTACCTTCACTAGCAATCACCCAGCGACGAGCTAACAAATTTTCCCGTAAAGGAGAAGTACCTTCCCGCAAAATTACATATTTATAGCTAATAAGTTTCCCAGCACTTTCATTAAAGGGAATTTCAGTAAACCAAGTATTACAATTAATGAACTCTAAAGGATATGCTTTCTTAATATCCCAATTACCTAATTCGGGACAATCACCTATTACTACAATTCTTTCACCGGGTTTTGTTTCTACTCCATTTAATTGCGCTCTAACTATTGTTTGCGCTTTTAATCTTTCCCCAACATGACTAATAACTATTGCTTCTTTTGCACCAAGTTCTAAATTGTAAATTTTCCCATCTTTGACTTCAAATTTACGCCCAGTTAATACGCAAGTATGCTCTCTATCGGGTAATTCGGTATCTACTTCTTTTATAGTTAGAGCATAACCTCTATTCAAAGCTACAAAGCAGCGGGAGCCATTATAGCGACGCACATAACAGAAAGTATCTGGTGTAATATATTTTTCCCACTGACTACCCATCGATATCGCCGGATTCAAACGACGCAACCCGGAAAGCTTCCGCACATCCCAATAAATATCAGTTTCGGTATCCCAATTATCCATCATCGGACGGTTGTAGGGATCGTTATTTCCGTAAATATTACTATCTGCATTAGTATCGTTATGCAGATATTGTTCGGTGCCGTAAAATAAGCAGGGAATTCCCCGACTAGTCATTAAAAAATCAATTGCCAAACGCAAAGCATCGTTATCTGGGTTGAGACTTTGGAAGCGATGCATATCATGATTATCGATAAAAGTTATCAATTCCGTCGCACTATTGTAGCGATAATCCTGCTTCAAAATGTCATTTACCAAATAAAACCCGGCTTCATCATTCGTTCCCAAAGCTTGACGCAATGCCATACACAATCCAAAATCTAGTATAGTCATACCAGAATTATTGGCAAATTCTACAGAGCGATCGTCATCTGGGCGGCTGTAAATCCATTCCCCAAAGATAAATACATCTGGTTTGTGGTTGTACATTTCGCTGTTAAATTCTTGCCAAAACCAAATTGGCATATGTTTAACTGTATCTACTCTTAAAGCATCAACTCCTCGATCTAGCCATTGCTTAATTGCCGATTTAATATAATTTCTATACTGAATATTATTTTCGTTAAAAGTAGCTAAACCCGATAACTCGCAGTTTTGTACCTGCCATTCATTTTCCCAATCGCTAACTTCACCATAATGATGATACCAATTGTCTTTATCATCGTTAAAATCGGCAATTTTTACACCATCATCGTAAAGTTCACCTTTACTACCACCAGTATCGGGGCTGCTATGATTGCACACAATATCTAATATCAGCTTCATATTGCGTTTGTGCAACTCTTCGATCAATCTATCAAAAACAGTATTTCTGGTATCCTGAGTCTTATTCAGAGAAGGTTCATCATCTGGGGCAATAAACCGAGGATTCAACCTTTTAAAATCCTTCGTCCAGTATCCATGAATTGCCGCACTTTCAATAAATAATTCCTCAACTTGCTCAAATAAAGGAGTTAACCAAACAGCCGTAACTCCCAGATTTCTCAAATAATCTAATTTATCAATAATTCCTTTTAAATCTCCACCCCAATACTTACCCCATTCTTGCCTATCGGGATCGTAAAGTTCTGAATTAAACCCTTTATTATTCTTCGGATTACCATCGTGGAAACGGTCAACAACAATAAAATAAATGGTTTCTTGGCGAAATTCAATATCCCTAGTGTAGAGAAACTCCAAATCAATATCAGCATCGGAATCCGGAGTTTTTACAATAGCATCAACTTCTGCTTGCGGACTTTCAACTTGATATTGATCGTCCGAAGATCGAGATGGAGGAGTACTTACCATAGAAATGGATTATTTTTATTTACGTTTAGTTAATTAAGTAGTTCAATACTTCCAAGGTTAAATCCGTATTCTTACCAATATTTTTATTTTTCCGTACTTTAATCATTAGAATCGTATTCAATTACTCATCTAAATGGAATACCATTTTTTACCTGTATAAGTCGTCATTCTTTGGGTATAGATTAAAAATAGAATTGGGCATAGGGCATTGGAATTTATATGTAATGACGGCTACTATAATTAATTAATTAATTAATAATTGAAATATTCGAGGCTTTCGCGTTTAAATTGCTCAAATTAAGAAGAAATAGCCAATTAATCACATCACCAATGATACTAGCTCGTCCATAGAAACCATAATATTATTATTGATAATTGATAATTAATACCGAAGCAACGCAGCAATTTATTAATAATGGTGCGTTGCACTCCGTGACAACACACCCTACAAATTGATGACTGTTAACTGTTAACTGTTAACTGTGAAGACTGCAAACCGTGCATATGATTAAACAAACCCCAACAATATTCTTCAGGTAATTTACAAGTAACTGCACCCCTTAATACAACGTTGAAATACCAATCATTCGGTGCAATTTCTTCCAAAAGCTTATTTACCACCACATAGGTGCGGACATTTTTATATACCTTTCCTTGAAAATCAATTTCTACAGATTGCTGACGATAACCACCACGCGGTACATCTTCGCGCTTATCCAAGCTTTCGCTGAGTCTCAAAGGTAATCGATAAAGTACACCATGCACAGTACTTTTAGCATCTTCGACAACATCCAATACACCACATTTGCGAAAAGCACTGTAACGATAAAATCCCAATCGATAGCCCTTAAGAATTCCTGCACCTATCACATAATCGTGAGTATTTTCACCCATAGTGCGCTTCAAATCCACCGGACACATACAGGAACCGTAAGCGAAATAATAAAACATTAAAAGTAGTTAGTAGTTAGTAGTTAGTAGTTAGTTGTTAGTTGTTGTAAGAATTTACCACTATCCACTATCCACTAACAACTAATTCGGGCAATTGTTAGTTGTTGTAAGAATTTACCACTATCTACTATCCACTAACAACTAACCACTATCCACTATCCACTATCCACTAACAACTAACCACTATCCACTATCCACTATCCACTAACAACTAACCACTATCCACTAACAACTATCCACTAACAACTAACTCCTAAGAATCCGATTCCAGCTTTCGACAATATTCATTAAATCTTTGGATATGTTATCGCGGGAGGTGTCGTTAAATTTAACCGTACCATTACGGCTGGTAAGAGTGTAGGTAATAAAATCAGCGGCACCTTTTGCAGCGGGATAACTCATATTTCTGAATTCATCGCGCTGACGCTGCAATAATCTCTGAAAGTTGCGTACTTGTTGAGTAGAAACACGACGAACGCTACGGCTAGAATCATTCATATCACCCATACGATAGCGCATTATCGTTCCATTTTCTAATAAGACGGTTTCAAAAGTTTGTCCGGCAAAACCACCGCTGCTGATTTGACGAAATATTATTCCTCTGGTTAGAGGTGATGGTAGTTCGTTGCGGGGAATTCTCACGGGTAAAACTGTGGCTTGATTGCCATTTATCTTACTAGCGGCTTGGTTTAAAATTACTCTGCTTCTCTCATCGGTATGATAAACAAACAGTTCCGAACCAACTTTTACGTTTACTCGGTAGCCGTCTACAATCCTGGAGAAACAATAGCGGGTTCTGCGTTGGTTAACTATACCCAAACAACCATTGCGCCATGTTACTGGTTGAGATTCTACAATATTGTCAGCAGAAACTCTACTTTTAACGCGGTTTCTTACGTCGGATAATACTGCATTTTCAATGGATTTTGGTAAAGTCGCAGTTGCATCAAGTTGAAAATCCGAACCATCTTGTTTAAAGCGATATGTCCAAGTTTCTCTACCGTCGGATAATGTAGCTTTCATCAAGGGGACGTTATCTTTTCTTTCGTTAAGTCTTTCAACTTCGATAACTCGGATTTGAGAAGGATTGGATGCCCGTCGAGAGCGTTTTGCTGCATCTTCTTTAATTACTGATGCCGCTCTTTGAGTTAAACTTTGGGTACGATCGAGTACTACTGTTGAAGCGTTATCGTTAGCGTGGTAAATCCAAGTTTGATTATTTGCTTCTACTGTAACTATCCAGCCGGGAGTACGAATAAAAGCTTTGTTGCAAATGCGGTTGAAGGTTAAGTAACAGGGATTGCTCCAAATTTGACGCTCGCTTTTTACAATCCGTATTGCTCTTTGAGATAAACCCGACCATTGAGTAGCATCTCTAAGAATAGCACTCGAAACAACTCTAGGTAATTGGGATGGGGTTTGATTTTGATTAGATAACTTTACTTGATTTCCCGTTGCATCGGTGAAAAATACCGAGGTTTGAGAGTTTCCGCTGACGGTTACTTCCCAACCAGAAATAATAATTCTGTCACAGGGATTGAAGCTAAAATCTTCACAACCGTATTCCCAATTTGCTGGCTTGAAGGAAACGATTTTTAATTGTCTTGATGAAAAACCAGAAATGCTTCTAGCTTCTTTTAATACGGCATTGCGAACCCGTCTTGGTAATCTTAACTTGCTAGCGGCTGCATTCAAACGAATTTGATTGCCATCCATAGAAGTGTGATAAACCAAAGTTTGTCTGGCACCTTTGACGGTAACTCTCCATCCTCTTTTGTTTGCTCTCAAACAAGATTCAGCAGGGCCACCTAAATTCAAGCAGCTATCGGTAAAGGTGACTTGCTCGGCTCTTGTGACGCGAACTCTAGAACTAGCAACAAATTCCGATGCAGCTTTAACAACGGTATCTTTTACTTGAGAAGGTAAGCCGTTATCGGTAATTTCACTCGCTTTAGTATTCAGCTTAATTACCGAACCTGACTTGTTTGTATGATAAACCAAACTTTGTCCTTTGGTACCAACAATAACCCGATAACCCGGAACTAAAACTTGAGAACAAACTGTATTAGCGTCACGCAATTCCAAACAGCCATCTTTCCAGGTTTTCTGCTTCACTTGCATAATAAAGAAGTTAGAAACCGGCTGCCCTAAGCGTTGAGAAGCATTTCTAATTACTGCCGATTTTACCGCCAAAGGCAATTGCGAATTAGAATCGCCAGAATTGCTACCAGATGCTAAACGTAAATTACGTCCGTTGTTATTGGTATGATAAATCCATCTTTGGCTGCCATCGGCTACCGTGACTTTATAACCGGGAACCAAAGCTTGAGTACACATTTCACCGGGTTTAAGTACTTCCAAGCATCCATTGCGCCAAGTTTCTT
>CAYMZW010000442.1:0-6078 GCA_964395005.1 uncultured Rivularia sp. | reverse complement strand
AAGTAACAGTAGAAATCAGTCCTCAAACTACCGAAATGGTAGAAAGCCAAATGGCTGGGGAGAGCCAAGATGTTAAAGACGAAACTGCTGCGTTGATTGAAGCCCTCAAAAGACGCGCTCAATCTGAAGCACAATCAGCCGGTACTCTTACCCGAGAAACCTACTTAAGTGCAGTACGCCAAGCACGAGAAACAATTGAACAAAACCAGCTAATCGAACGTGCCCGGATCGAAAATGCTTTCGAGATGGTACAAAATGAAGCAACCAAAAACTTTGAATCGATTGTTGCAGAAGTGCAAGAACTTGGAGATCGACTACAAGCCGCAGCCCAAGCAGCTTGGGACGTTCTAACAGCACCCCGTCCATAATTTCGTAGAGCTGCTTAAAAAAACTTTGAGAGGCGTTGCAATGGTGCAGCGTCTTTATTATTTTGAGGAATTGGGGATTGGGGATTGGGCATTGGGCATCGGGCATCGGGCATTGGGGATTGGGCATTGGGCATTGAGCATCGGGCATTGGGGAAGAAGGGGGGATGAAGTTATGGGGAGAAGAGTTAATAATAATTACCAATTACCAATTACCAATCCCCAATTACCAATCCCCAATTACCAATTACCCATGCCCAATACCCAACTACTAACCACTAACCAATATAATATTAAAGTTTTCACTCAAAGTTGAAAATCCCTGCTCGACTATTAACAAGTAATACTTATGCGAACTTACTATTGCGGCGAAATCCGTTCGGCTAACATCGGAGAAACTGTCACATTATATGGATGGGTAGACCGTCGTCGCGATCATGGAGGTGTGATATTCTTAGACTTGCGCGATCGCACTGGCATTGTCCAAATAGTTAGCGATCCACAACGTACTCCCGATTCTTACGAACAAACGAATATGCTTCGGAATGAGTACGTTGTTAAAGTCACTGGTAGAGTATCCCAACGCCCGGATGATTCTCTCAATAAGCGCTTACCTACTGGTGAAATTGAAATTTACATTGACAATATTGAACTGCTCAACGCAGTGCGATCGCAGTTACCTTTCCAAGTTTCTACCGCCGACACCGAACCCGTGCGGGAAGATTTACGGTTAAAATATCGCTATTTGGATTTGCGTCGGGAACGTATGGCGCGTAATCTACAGTTACGCCATCAAGTTGTTAAAGCTATTCGTCGCTACCTCGAAGATCAAGAAAATTTTATCGAAATTGAAACACCCATACTAACTCGTTCGACTCCAGAAGGAGCGCGTGATTTTCTTTTACCAAGTCGCGTTAATGCTGGTGAATGGTTCGCTTTACCCCAGTCACCGCAATTATTTAAGCAAATTCTCATGGTATCGGGTACCGATCGATATTATCAAATTGCTCGTTGCTTCCGCGATGAAGATTTACGCGCTGACAGACAACCGGAATTTACTCAGCTAGATATGGAAATGAGTTTCATGTCTGTTGAGGAAATTATCGCACTCAATGAAAAGTTGGTTGCTCATATCTTTAAAACTGTTAAAAACATCGATCTACCAGCTTCTTTTCCCCGTCTCACCTATGCTGAAGCAATGGAACGTTATGGTAGCGACAAACCCGATACACGCTACGATTTAGAATTAGTTAATGTCTCGGATTTACTCAAAGACAGCGGTTTTAAAGTATTCCGCGATGCGATCGCTAAAGGCGGAATCATCAAAATTCTTCCTATTCCCGGCGGTGATGTAATTTCTAATGTCCGTATCAAACCCGGTGGCGATATTTTTAAAGAAGCTAGCGAAGCCGGTGCTAAAGGTTTGGCTTACATTCGTGTCAAAGAAAATGGGGAAATTGATACCATAGGTGCAATCAAAGATAACTTGAGCGACGAACAAAAGCAAGAAATTTTGCAACGCACCAACGCAAAACCAGGACATTTATTACTTTTTGCTGCTGCTGACTCTAATACCGTTAATAAAACCTTAGATAGACTGCGGCAGTTTGTAGCCAAGGAATTTAAATTAATTGAAGCTGATAAAATCAATTTACTTTGGATTACAGAATTTCCGATGTTTGAATGGAATGCGGATCAAAAACGCTTGGAAGCATTACATCACCCATTCACCGCTCCCCATCCAGACGATTTAGAAGACTTAAAAACCGCTCGCGCTCAAGCTTACGATTTGGTATTTAATGGCTTTGAAATTGGTGGTGGAAGCTTGCGGATTTATCAACGAGAAGTTCAAGAACAAGTATTTGAAACAATTGGCTTATCAGTTGATGAAGCATATAACAAGTTTGGCTTTCTTTTAGAAGCTTTTGAATACGGTACTCCTCCTCACGGTGGAATTGCTTATGGTTTGGATAGATTAGTTATGTTATTAGCTGGCGAAGAATCAATTCGAGATGTGATTGCTTTCCCTAAAACTCAACAAGCAAGCTGCCTATTAACTGATGCACCTTCAAATGTAGATGCTTCTCAGTTGAAAGAATTGCACGTTGCTTCTACATTCAAACCTAAATCCAAATAATATTTGAGGAGATGGCGATTATTTCTCGTGCATCTCATCTTAGCTCCATCTCCTCATCATTTAAAACTTGTGCCCGATGCCTGTGCGATGTTAGTTTGGCTTTTACTAAAAAACGCTTCGATTAAAAACAGGTGAAACTGTTTATATTTTCCAGCATAATTTACAATAAAATTATCTAACCCGAGCAAATAAAACGTCGAGGAGTTGCTATTTTTATAGCTTAGTTTTTAGGCGCTCGGTGCTAAGAGCGTGCCATAGAAGAGTGCCACAGTTGCGGCCATTCCTAGTTTATGATAATTTGGCGTTGCTCAATTAAATCATTAATTATATTTATCTACCCAACTGTATTACACACGAAAACTTTGTAGAGACGCAGCACTGCATCCCGTCTCAAACAATGTCAAATCGTAACTTCATAACTATGTATCTCAGTTATTTTACGAACCTTTGCCGTGCTGTCACGAGCAGAAAAGGTTGAATATTATCTTCCATATAGAGTATAAATTATAAAATTGCGTGCATCTGGTTTCCGTATGAGTAAAAAGTTAAGCGCAGTCTTTAACTTAAGTAGCGTCAAGCGTACTGAGTTACAATTTATCCCGGTGCAGTTTCTTTAAAGGCGTATAGTTATCGGATAACAGTGTGTGTATGAAAGATTTTAAATTGCTTAAAAGATGCGAACGCAATCGAAAACGTTCTCAGAGAAGGGCTATATACTGTCCGGTTCATGGATGTTATTTACACAGCGTCAGCCAAAAATATAGTTTAGCTTCCTGCCCCAGACAACTTCAACAAAAAGGAACTTCACAACGGAATGCCAAAATATTGATAGCAAGTCAAACCGCAGTACTTTTAGAAGACGAATGGTTAGAAGCATTTTGGTGCGATGAATGTCAGCAAACAAAATGGTATCGTGTCGAAAAGCTAGGCACAAATTCGGACACAAATGCTGAACTTACCTCATATTCTATCTCTTTGGCTCCAACTCAATTATGGGAACAAGCTTTAGGAATAGACGAAGCTAAAGATAATCCTAGCGTTAGCGAATTTACTCGCAGACATACACGGATGGTGAACTATAAAAACCTCTAGAAGTTTCCTACTATAGAATTGCTATGGGGAATCTATTCGCTAATTACTTTATTAGCAACTTACGCCGGTATAACAGATTTTTATTTAAGAAGTGACTCGTTAGGGTAACGCGCTTTTTGGGGAACCCAAATCGACACCCCCTTGCTTTGTCTCACCGCAACGCAGTGGCTCCCCGTATTATTGGGGGGCTTTGCGTAAATCCTAACCTGTATAATGGAGTTTTATTGAATTATTAATTGGAACTCGTCATAGTAAAATCGCCGAAACATCTTTGAGTATTTTGCTAATATTATTCGTCTTTTCGCTTGAAGAACAAATAGACGTTTTAGAATACTTTTTTTGACCTGGTTTAACAATTATAATAATTGCCTTTAAACAAAATTTGGAAATGCCATATTGTTGGTGCTAAGAGAAAATTTTACTTTAAAAGTCGAGATTTTACTTATAGTAATTCATTTATGACACGGCTTTACTTGAGTCGGTTTACTGTTGCAAAATTTGTTAAATAAGCTGCTCAAAAATCATGCTAGCTTATATATTTTTTTCATAAAATATTATAGAAAAAAGCATTATTTTATTCATTAAGATAATTATATTACAAATATTTATTCCTTAAATTGCTTCTGTTTTTAAACAAAACCTATACTGTTAGCTACGTTAATGTTACCAAGCCCCAAACTAATTGAGTTAAATTTTAGTTATACAAAATTTAAGTTTATTAAAAGAAAAAATTTGTTCAATTAGTCAAATTATTTTACCTGTAAGCGAAGAAAATATTTCCTGGAACAAAATTCTGTTAGTATTTGACTTGCTAGCAGTTTTTTTGTGCAGTTACATCTACCAAACAATCATGAATCAGCAAAAAATCAGCAAAAAAGTATCTGTGATTATTCCGCTGTACAATGCAGAAAAATATATCGGAATAACCCTGCAATCTATTTTAAGTCAAACGTATGATAATCTAGAAATTATCATTGTTGATGATGAATCTACTGATAATAGCGTCAAAATTTGCGAGCAGTTTGCTGATTCGAGAATTAAAATTGTTCATCAAAAAAATCGGGGTTTATCTGGTTCTAGAAATACGGGCATCCATCATGCTAGCGGTGATTATATTGCATTTATGGATACTGATGATATTTGGCTACCAGAAAAGTTAGCAAAGCATATCGCTCATTTGGAAAGTCATCCAGATGTAGGAGTAAGTTTTAGTCGTTCTGCTTTGATCGATGAAACAGATAAACCTTTAGGTATTTATCAAATTACTAAACTCAGAGATATAACTCCTCTCGATATTCTTTGTCATAGTCCCATCAGAAATGGTTCTGCGGCGGTTTTCAAAAAAGCTGTTTTTGAAGATATCAAGTTTCAAGATAATATTTACGGTTATGTCGAAGATTATTATTTTGATGATACTTTTGCTCTGTCAGAAGATATTGAATGTTGGGTAAGAATAGCGATTAAAACTGATTGGAAATTTGCAGGGCTTGCTCAACCGTTAACTCTTTATCGAGTCCATTCTCAAGTCTCAACTAACCTCAAAGCTATGCTCGACAGAAGAGAAGATTTATTTGAAAAAACATCTTCTTATGCACCAAATCAAATGGTGCGTTGGTTGAAACCTGCAAGAGCTTATCATCAAAGGTATGTAGCAAGGAAAGCAATTACTATTTATAAAGGTAATGTAGCTTTAAAATTAATGTGCCGTTCGATATTTAATTACTGGCCTATTATTATAGAAGATTTTCAAAGTACCTTTGAAACTATTGCTGCTGCTATTTTAGTTTGTGTAGTACCTAAGCCTTTGTACGATAAATTTAAATCTTTAGCTTTAAAGATCCCAGGGAACTTGCAACCCAAAAGTATAAATAAAGATAATTTGAGAGAAGCATCATAATTTTTTTAGCATACTATGTACGCCTATAACCGAAATTCTCAAATTCTCAAATTCTTAAAATTTAGAAATCTAGAAATTTAATAATACAAATTGCCCCGATCTCTTTTCCAAGAAGGGGCAAGTAATATAATTGTAAACTTAAAATTGAAACAACCCTAGCAATCTGAACGTTAGCAAAAGTTGTATGATTTTTGGTAGATACACTTCTAAATGAAAAAGTGGATGAATTGTATTCTTAAATTAATAAATATTGAATTCATCCACTACAAATTTATCTCATAAGTAGGTTTGACAAAAAACGGGAATAACCGTTCTTTTCAAATTTATTGCCCATTACTTTGCGATAAACATCCAAATAACCATCTACCATACTCTTGATGCTGAAATTCTGCTCGACATGAGTGCGACAAACCTTTCTATCTATTTCTCCTACACGTTGAACAGCTTTAACAAAATCATCAACGCTGTCACACAAAAAGCCTGTCTTTCCATCTGCAATTACTTCTGGTACCGAACCCAATGGCTTCGCAATTACCGGAGTTCCCGCAGCCATCGATTCCGTCATTACTAATCCGAAAGGCTCTCTC
>CAYMZW010000441.1:1134-6082 GCA_964395005.1 uncultured Rivularia sp. | reverse complement strand
AAGTATACTGACGTTCTCCATCATCCAAACGTCCTTTATACTGCAAAGCAATTTCGGGATGTTTGGATAAAGGAAAAATAAGTTTTGTTACCATCGTGAACCAGTTATCTTGATTCCATGCAACCAAGGTCATACCTTTTACGCCGATTGGCATACCATTACGTTCCAACCAATTTCCTTGTAATGTCCAGCGTCCTGGTTCGAGTAGAAAACTATGAGCCACCTGTGGATAATTCCCTGTATTTTTTGCAGTATCGTGAAGCTAGTTTAGTATAGCCGCGAACAGTTACCAGTTACCAGTGAGCAGTGAGTAGTTAGGAGTTAGGAGTGAGGAGTTTGGCAACGGATGGAGTTAGGAGTTAGGAGTGAGGAGTTAGGAGTGAGGAGTTATCTACCCCCCCTTAATATCACCTTGTCCCCTTGTCCCCTTGTCCCCTTGTCCCCTTGTCCCCTTGTCCCCGCCTCTTCCCCCTCTTCCCATCTCCTCATACTGAGTAAACGTTTCCTAAAAGCACTTCCCGATTAGCTCCGGTTGCAGCGGGTAGGTTTCCTGGGGAATCGTTGTATCTCCAATAGGCTAGAACAGCAAAGGCGATCGCTTCTTTGAAATCGGCGCTTAAACCAACTTCGTCTGTAATGGAAACTGGTACGGTTTTTAATAGCTGCTGTAAGCGATGTTTTAAGTAAAGGTTGCGACTGCCACCACCACATAAAAATACTCGCTGTGGCATTTTTGGTAAAAAATTACGGTAGCTGTTGACAATTGAGGCTGCTGTTAATTCCGTAAGAGTTGCTAAAAAATCTGCTGGATTAAGTTGAAAGTTTTCTGCATCTTTTATACATTGATGTAAATATTCAACTCCAAATAATTCTCTACCAGTAGATTTAGGTGGCGGCAAATGAAAATACTCTTGCGAAAGCCATTGTTCTACTAAATCAAAACAAGGAGTGCCTGTTGATGCCCAGTTTCCATCTTCATCGTAGGTTTTTGCTCCATCGGTTAAATGTTCGACTGCTAAATCTAATAGACTATTTCCGGGGCCGGTATCCCAACCGCGAATCAAGGAGAGCCAATCGCCGCTACGAACCGGAATATAAGTAACATTCCCAATCCCGCCGATATTTTGAATACAGCGGATTTCCGTATCATGACTTAGTAAAGCTGCATCTATACGAGGCACTAACGGGGCACCTTGCCCGCCTGCTGCAATATCGGCCGCACGGAAGTTGTTTATAGTGGTAATACCTGTTAAATGGTTAATTAAGGTTCCGCGACCGATTTGTAGGCTGTAACCGAGTTTACCTCGATCGTTGCCCGTTAGCGGACGGTGATAAACTGTTTGACCGTGAGAACCTATTAAAGTAGCCTTTTGATGACCTAGTTGAATATTTATTGCAGCAGAAGCAAAAGTTGTGGCGATCGCATCATCTAATTGTGCTAGCTCTACCATTGAGATAGCTTTACCAGCACAAACCTCTAAGATACTTTCTCTTATTTCTATGGGATAGGGGTATGTTTCCCCTGCTATCAGTTTTATTTTGATATCTAAACCCGTACCGAAAATATCAACTAAAGCGGCATCAATACCATCTACCGATGTACCACTCATTAAACCAATTACGCGAGTCATGAGATTTTAGATTTTGGATTTTAGATTTTGGATTTTAAGCTGTTGAGCATCTAAATCATATAATCTAAATTGTTATAATTCTTGTGGGGTGGGCATCCCTGCCCGCTCAAATATACAATTTAGCTGCTTTTTAACTTAACAACGGATGCTTTTATGCAGGGATTTTGGATTTATTTTTGGGCTAATTATAAGGGTAACTGTTCCCCGTTCCCTATTGCCCATTCCCTACCCAAACGAAAAGTTGGATTAATTTTGCACAAGTACTTATTAAGTCACCAAAATTATTTTTTTAATTTCTTCTACGGCTAATTTCTCGAAGATCGAGAGCGTAATTTAATTTCAAGATATTAACTCCAGGTTCGCCAAATATATTTAAGAATCTACCTTCGGTATATTTGACAATATCGGGGAAAATTTCATTCGGCAGTATATTGCGAGCGTTAGCAACTCTATTTAACTGCTGTAATGCCGATTTATATGTAATATGAGGATCTAATCCCGAAGCAGAAGTATAAATCAAATCTGCACGGGGATCTACGTTTTCATCTTGAAGTCTATTAACTGTTTCCGAAATTCGCTCAAGTAATTTTGGGTTGCTAGGAGCAAAATTGCTAGAGCCAGATATTCCAGTAGGTTGAGCTTTTTTGCCTTGCGAGTATAACACGCTACTTGGTCGGCTGTGAAAATACTCATCGGATGTAAATGTTTGACCAATTAAAGCCGAACCAATTGGTTCACTATATAGATCGACAATTACACTACCCTTAGCTTCATATTGAAACAAAGGAATTTGAGCTACTAAAAGTATAAATAATGGATAGATTATGCCAGTAAGCAACCACAATATCAAGGTAACTCTAATTGCAGAGGCAATTGCTCGAAGTTTATTCATGATGGAGTACTAGGAGTTAGGAGTTAGGAGTTAGGAGTTGGGAGTAGGGAGTAGGGAGTAGGGAGTTGGGAGTTAGGAGTTAGGGGTTAGGAGTTAGGGGTTAGGAGTTAGGAGTTAGGAGTTGGGAGTAGGGAGTTAGGAGTTAGGAGTTAGGAGTTAGGAGTTGGGGATTGGGCATGGGGCATGGGGCATTGGTAAGTGATAACTGATAACTGATAACTGATAACTGATAACTGATAACTGATAACTGATAACTGTTAACTGTTAACTGTTAACTGTCACGCTAAGACTGTGAGTGAAATTATTAGGTCTATTAATTTAATTGCGATAAATGGGATAATCAAGCCTGCTATTCCATAAATCAAAACATTACGCTGTAGGAGTTGTTGTGGTGTCATTGGTGTGAATGGTACACCTCTGAGGGCTAAGGGTATTAATGCTGGAATAATTAATGCATTGTAAATCAATACTGACAGCACGGCGGAATTTGTGCTTGTCAAGTTCATGATGTTTAAATTATTTGAGGTGGAAGCGAATATTACTGGAACAATTGCAAAGTATTTGGCTATGTTGTTTGCAACTGAAAATGTAATTAAAGCACCGCGAGTCATTAGCACTTGTTTTCCAATACCGATGATGTCGATTAGTTTTGTCGGATCTGAGTCCAAATCGATGATATTGGCTGCTTCTTTGGCTGCTTGAGTTCCGTTATTCATGGCTACGGCAACGTTGGCTTGTGCTAATGCTGCTGCATCGTTTGTACCATCCCCTGTCATTGCAACTAATTTGCCTTCTGCTTGTTCTCGTTGGACTACAGCAATTTTATCTTCGGGGGTGGCTTCGGCGATAAATTCTTTGACACCCGCTTCTCTAGCAATTACAGAAGTAGTTATATGATTATCGCCGGTAATCATAATGGTTCGCACGCCGAGCCTTCGTAATTGCCCGAAGCGTTCGCGTATCCCCGGTTTGATATTATCTTTTAAATAAATAATGCCGTATATTTCGTTATTCATACATACGGCTAGTGGTGTACCTCCTTGTTGGGATACCATTTCGTAAGCTGAATTGAGTTCGGATGAAAATTCTCCACCTTGCGATCGCACAAAGTTTTTTACAGCATCTACGGCACCTTTACGCACCATCGAACCATTGGGTAAATTAGTCCCTCCGATTCTGCTTCTGGCGCTGAATTTTAAGGCTTGGGCTGCTTGATAGTCAAAATCAATTCTTGCTCCGAGTCTTTGTGCCAAACGAACTATCGATTTTCCTTCGGATGTGTCATCAAATATACTTGCTGATAAAGCAGCATAAGCAATTTCTTGCATTGTATGACCGTCGATGGGAATAAAACCATCAGCTAAACGGTTGCCTCTGGTTACGGTTCCTGTTTTATCTAGAATTAAGGTGCTAACATCTCCACAGGCTTCTATGGCTCTAGCTGAAGTCGCAATTAAATTTAATTGAGCAACTCGATCCATGCCTCCAATAGTGGTAGCACTTAGCAAACTAGCAACTGTTGTAGGAATTAATGCCACGAAGATAGCAATTAAAATAGGTACGCTAATAGGAGCTTTCACGTAAAATGCTAGTGCGGGAAAAGTGGCGATCGCCGATAAAAAGATCAAGCTAATCAGCGCTAGCAAAACTGTGAGAGTTGCTTCGTTGGGTGTTTTCTTACGTTCTCTCCTTTCGATGACGTAAATCATCCGGTTGATAAACCCTTTATCTGGATCTACGGTAATTCTAACGATTAATTCATCAGAAATAATACGGCTGCCGCCGGTAACATAGCTAGCTACATCAGAACCAGCTTCTTTAAGTACGGGTGCCGATTCTCCGGTAATTGCTCCTTCATCTACACTCGCAGCACCCATGATTACTTCGCCGTCGGTGGGGATAATATCACCAGCAACTACATATACAGTATCGCCGCGTTGCAAACTGGTGGCGGCAACTTCAGAAATGCTACCGTCAGCGAGGAGTTTTTTGGCATTTATATCAGATTTAATTGAGCGCAATACATCAGCTTGTGCTTTGCCGCGACTTTGAGCATAAGCTTCGGCAAAATTAGCCAGCCACACTGTCAAAAATAAAATGACAGTAACTGTACCGTTAAAAATTCGTGCATCAGCTATTGCTTTTGAGCCGAATAAAGCTGGAAAAATTGTTGCCGCCAAGGTAATAAAGGTGCTTACCCAAACCACCAACAGTACCGGATTCTTGATAATGTGCTTGGGATTAAATTTCGCAAAAGCATCTCTTATGGCTCTACGATAAAGACCTTTTTTACTCGCCTTTACTTTTTTACGCGGAGAACGAAGTTCTTTAATTGAGGAAGTAGCAACTTTAGACTTGGAAGTCGCAGCTACTGGGTTCATAGGCATGGGGAGACAAGGAGAAATATATATTTTCAACTCTTTAC
>CAYMZW010000441.1:0-1119 GCA_964395005.1 uncultured Rivularia sp. | reverse complement strand
GGGGGAGATGGGGAGAGGGGGAGAGGGGGGAGAGGGGGAGACAAGGAGAAATATATATTTTCAACTCTTTACTCCTAATTCCTAATTCCTAACTCCTAACTCTTAACTCATAACTCTTAACTTAAATGCTTCGGCTAAGGGGCCATTGATAAAAATAGGGAAGAAAATTAGAAAGCTGAAAATAAAAATTACGATAGTTGTCAAACTAGTAAATAAAACTGTGTCGGTTTTTAGGGTAGCAGGAATTGCCGGTACTGGTTTTGTACGTGCCATTGTGTCTGCTAAAAGTAGGATGGCGCATATACTAACGTAGCGTCCTAGTAGCATACTTGTAGCAGTACTCAAGTTCCACCACAAGGTGTTGTCTGTCAATCCTTCAAAGCCGGAGCCGTTGTTGGCGCTGGCTGAAATGTATTCGTAAACTACCTGGGATATACCATGAAAACCGGGGTTGCTGATTCCAGATAAAGATATGGGATAAGCTAAGGCGATCGCGCTGGGGATCAATACTGCTACGGGATGAATTAGCACTACCAAACTCGCCAGCACTATTGAACGTTTGGTAATTTTACGTCCGAAAAATTCTGGAGTGCTACCGATCATTAATCCAGCCCAGAATGCGGTTAAATACTGATAAATCAATAAGTAAACAATTCCGGTTCCTATTCCACCCCAAATTACGTGCAGAAACATATTAAGTAAGGTGGAAAAACCTCCAGCAGGCATCAAAGAATCGTGCATTCCGTTAACTGCGCCGTTCATGGTTGCGGTAGTTATGACTGCCCATAGCGCTGTTTGTGCCCAACCAAATCTTACTTCTTTTCCTTCTAAGTTCGGTTGTTCAAGTCCTAATTCGGAATTAACCAGGGGATTCCCTTGAAATTCTCCCGTTGCTGTTATCCAAAGTAAAACAAGGAAGATTATAAATACCATCCAAAACAGCCGCCAAGCTTGTTTAATATTGTTAGAGAATGCACCGTAAACGAAAATCATCGCGGCTGGGATAGACATCATCGCGATAATTTCGATTAAATTGGTTAAATTATTGGGATTTTCAAAAGGATGTGCTGAATTCGCACCAAAAAAACCGCCGCCATTTGTACCCAACAGTTTGATAAT
>CAYMZW010000440.1:0-6089 GCA_964395005.1 uncultured Rivularia sp. | reverse complement strand
GTACTCATGGCTACCTTGTATAACAATCAGCAGTTATTACAAGGTCATATTCTTTCTAAGTAATTGAAAAATCAAGATATTTTAATACATCCAATTAAAGTAAAGTACATAATTAGCAGCGATTCTCATTTTTTATACTAAGTATTCAAAATGAGAATTGCTTTTCTCAAGAGGTGCAGCTATGAATAAGCATATCTTTGGAAAACTTGCGCCAATAATCATAATTTGCCTATGTTATTTTGCGGGAATCGGTACTGCGATCGCGGACACTGAAACTAACTCTGCACCAACGGAGACTGATGGTTCCAATACTATACCCCAGGATACAACATCTATCCAGCAAAACGGAGTACAGGTTAATGGTTTTGATGGCTTTAATGGTTTTACTACTCCTCTAACACCACCTTCATGTAATAAGCAATTATGTGGTTTTATAATGCTTAGAAATACTCCCTATGGAAATGAGAGTAATGCTGGAATTGTTTTTCAATTAGGAGGCTCTTCTGAAGATACACAAGCGGAATCTCAAAGACTTTTCGCTATAGCTCAAAAAGAAAAGCTCGATCAAGAATCTACTGTAATCCTAACCGAAAAGCTAGCAGAAGCAATCGAAAATAAGAAACCCGAGAGAGCCAAACTTTATGCAATTAGTCTTGCGAAGAGATTGGGATACGCTGACTATCGCCAACTTCTGAACGATATAAATAACCCAGCAGGGTTAATAAAATACTGAATAAGCCGAGCACCTTCATTCTTATTCCTCCACACGTAGCAATATAGCAGCAAGGGAAACTTTAAGGAGCAACTTTTATCGCGATCAGCCGCACTGCTGCGCCGAACGCCAACAATTAACCTCCATAGTTTTTGGAAAAACAATACATTCAAAAAAGTTAATACATCTAGTCCAATAACAGTTGTGTATCCCCAGGGGATACACCACTATTAGTTATAAACATAAAGCCTGCACAAGATACTTAGGACTAGCCCTGCCCTTTCAAAGTAGTGAAATTCGGAACGAAGACTGGTTATTTTGATCTTCAAAAAACCCAAAATATGAGCATAGGATTCAAGATGGTAGCACTGAAATAACGTATATTTGTTACTCACCTTGAGAGGGCTAGTCCTATAATCATAAAAAAATATTGCTTGGATCTCCAAATCTTTGATAACTAATAAAATTTTACAACTGCTGGTACTTGTTATCAGCAGTTTTGATTTTACGGCTCACGCCGATGAAGGAGTGAAGTCTGTAAAATCGAGAATTAAAAAATGAAAACACCACGAGAAATAACCAGCGAGCTAAACCAATTTTATGGTTCAGCTACTCTCTACAAACACTGGCTCGGCTTGAAATATACAGAAGGTGTGCAATATCTAGCACATGAAGCCAATTGTTACTGGTTATTGGATGCGATCGCCTCACATCAAACCAAAAAATTGCTGTCAGATCCAAAACTAAGAGAATTTCAAATTTGGCATTTACGAGTTAAAGAAAATTCCGGCAATTTGATATGCGAGTGGGACACCAATCAAGAAGTTTTACGCCAAGAAATTGAATTCACTGACTTTCCATTGAGTCATATCAAACTTTATTTAGTTGAAAAAGTTCTCATGCTCCCGAACGAATACTAAGTCTCTTCAAATAGTTCATAGGAAAAAATCATGATTCAAGCAATTGGCTCAGAACAGGTATTCGTCACAAACTTAGAACAATTCATGACGAAAGCTGACAAATTTATCAAGATTTACTACTCAGGTATCAGCGACGAAAATCAAGTGAGAGAAATGATGCAAGAACTGAAAAATCTAGTATTAGACACAGACTTGCAACAGTTAGAAATTGATTACCAACATAGCTGCGAAATTAACGATTTAATGGCAGATTACCATGATTCATCTTGGTGGTAATTCTATTACTTAACGTACTGAAATACTCCAACAGAAAGTGGGCTTACGCCCAATAGAGCAATGAAAATTTAGGAGATATCTATCTTATGGCTACACGTAAATCCTCTGCACCAAACTTTCAAGCAATCGATGATTCCGTTTTAGGCGAATACGGAGTTAGCAACTACTCAGAACGCTTATACTCAAAAGTCTACTACTCTATTCGTTCTTTGTGTGGAATCCTTGCCAAACGTAGTTTTCAAGATTTCAATTGGGATGTATTCAAAGAACGTTTCGCCTTGGACTTTGGAAAAGTTGAAGAACAGCGTTACTCCCTAGAGCAATTGCTTGAATTTGCTAATCGTAAATTTAGTAAAACCTTGGAAGATTTAGTAGTGCTAAATCAATTATCCTGGCAGCGTAGAAGAGAATATGCAGAACGTGTAAATGCGAGCGTTAGTCCTCAAGTAGAAGCTGAGAATTAATCCTGGCATTTCAAACAATATAAAAGTGGGAATAAAGAAGATTTTATTCCCCTTTTTGTTGTCAAAAATTATTTGGGTGATATCTATGGCATCCGTTTTAAGTGAACCGCAATTCCAAATATTTATTCATCCGAAAACTGGAGTTAAAACCGGAAGAATTTATTTCCCAGCGCTATTCTTAGCTGATTATCACGAAAGCATTACTCAATGGCTGCAAAGACAAGACATTATCTTCTGTGAAACAGACTTAAAGCAATACGGAGATGGCTCGTTTCGACTATATTTCAGGACAATTAATTCTTTAGAAACTGAATATTTGCAATTAGTAAAACCCCTGACGGGGAGTAAACAATGAAATTGACTTTTGGTAATAGCGGTGAAATAAATGATGAAATTAAAATATCGAAACTTTATTGCTGATACCAGCAATCAAGATTTAGCTATTCCTCATCCTCAACCGATAATATCGCAAGTTTCTGAGCCAGAAAAAATTAAGCATACTCTGACTGGTTCTAGTAAAGCTGTAATTGGAACGATTAGGGTTTTACATCAACTCGGTTATGCCAATATACGCGATTGGACTCCACTTTTACCAACTTCTAATCCGGGAGAGGTAATGAGTATTTTGATTCGTACAATTACCGTGCAGTAGTGTTTGCTACAAATAGCGTTTCCCCTGTTGGGGAATTTTTTCTTGCTTTCCTCAAACCTCTGGATTATCGCACTTACCAAAAAAAGCCCACCACAAGGTAGGCTTCGCTTTGATATGTAGTATATTTTACCTACACAACCTGAAAACTAGCTTTGACAATCATATCGTTAAAGTCATTATCACCACCACCTGCTAAGTCTTCAAAACCCCATGTGTTATCCCCAAGTAAGCGGATGTGGTCTACTTTATCCGAGTTACCTGCAATATAGGATGTATAAACCTTACTAAAATCACCGTTGATATTACCAGGATTTGCATCAGCGATGATGAAAGTTGCAAATAATGAACCACCTTCCAAGGTATCTTGGATAGTCACCGATTGATTATTACCTACAGTTAAATCAACTCCTGGTATACGTTGTTTAACGACTAATTCGTTGTAACCTGCATCACCTGGTTTTAACGACTTTCCGGTTAATTCATCAGTAATGGTTCCTTGAGCGTCATCAACTTTGTAGAAACCAACGAAGTTGTTATAATCTGCTTCTCGTTGTAGGGTAAAGGTGGCTTTAACTTCTCTCCCCGTAAAGGATTCAAGGTTGATTAATTCTCCTTCTTGTTTTCCTTGATAATTAGCGATGAGGTTTTGTGTAGTTAGAGGTGTACTTTCTAACCCAAAGTTCATTACCAAGTCGTTGAAGGAATTATCGTTTCCTTGCTCCCAGTTTAAAGTGTAGATACCGTTGCTTTCTTTAACTTGTAAGTAATCTTTACTGTTAGCATTCGCTTCGTTGATGGAGAAGGTAACGTTACCAAAGTTATTTTTATTTAACGCACCATCCGCAGTACCGTTAGAAACATTGTAAAACGCTAATCTTTCTCCTGCACCTACTTGCAGTTTGCGAGTTAAATCAACACCTTTTAACAAATCGTCGGTTAAAGCGCTGAAAATCACTGAACCTTGTTGCAGTGCTGCTTGAGCAAAACCAGCTTCACCTGCTGCAATACCGTTAACTCGGTTATCTGCATCAACTTTAAATACTCCAACTTCGTTAACGCGATCGCTATTCTTACCAACCAGGGAGAATTTTGCAACTGCTGCACCTGCATCACCTTCAATATTCCAAATATCTTGTGTAGTAGATTTACTCAAGCTTAAGGAAGTATTAGTTACTCCCGGAGCGCCTGGGTCAACTATAACGCCGTTGGCTATTAAGTCAGCATCACCGCGTTTTCCGTCCACAAAGTGCAGTGCTATTTGGTCGGCTTTTCCGTCATCGTTGGTATCAAAGAATTGAGCGCCAGTTTCACCGTCGTAGAGGAATTCATACCAACCGTCTTGGTTGCTTTCTGGGGTTTTACCGTATTTCCAGAAGGTGTTGTAATTTTGGTCTTGGGGAAGTAATAGGTTGACGGTGGTAGCTGAACCGGGGTTTAAGCCTTCAACACTAAAATCGAGGAAATTTATGGGGAGAGTAATACCTTTTTCCTCTGGTTCGCTGACTGCGTTCTCTGTAGTGATTTTGACATCACGCAGAGTAGTGTTAGGAGCAGAGATGATAGTAATTTTTTCGCCCGAAGCTACGTTAGCTTGTTGGCTATCAGCAATACCGTCTTTGTTTACGTCTCCTTTTATCGCTTCGATATTATCGGGGATGCCATCTTTATCTGTATCGTTGATAACTTCTTGTTCAACGGTAAACTCAAAGTTTTCGCTGACGCTTGCACCTGCTTTGTCGGTAGCGGTGACAGTGACGTTATTTGTACCAACTGCATCTTGACTGAGTGTACCGCTAATGATTCCGGTTTGACTATCGATATTTAAGCCGTTGGGTAAGTCTGTAGCAGCGAAGGTGAGAATGTCGTCTGCATCGATATCGCTGAATTTGCTGCTGATATCTAAGCTGAAAGGTTGGTTTGCTTTAGTGGTTTGGTTCTCAATCTCGGTTGCGGTAGGTGCGTCGTTAGTATTTTCTATCGTTAAGGTAAAGGTGTCGCTAACTTTTGCACCTTGTTTATCGGTGACAATAACTTTGATATTAAGATTACCAACGTTTTCGTTAATAGGAGTTCCGCTGATTGTGCGGGTTTCTGGATTAAAGCTTAACCAAGTAGGTAAGTTACTACCCGAATCCAAGGTGACGGAATAAGTTAACTCGTCTCCCGTATCTACATCTTTGAATGTATTTTCTGGGATGGTAAAGCTGAAAGCGCTATCTTCAGTTGCTTTTTGATTAGCGATCGCACTTTCTAAAGTTGGTACATCGTTGGTATTTTCTACCTCCAGCGTAAAGGTATTGCTGACGGTTTCTCCAAAACTATCGGTTGCGACAACTTTAATACTGAGATTACCAACGTCTTCATTAACAGGAGTACCGCTAAAGCTGCGAGTTGAAGCATCAAAGCTTAACCAAGTTGGTAATTCGCAAGTATTGGCTTGTATGGATAATTAAATAGTTCGAGTTTTGAAATTTACACCACGGATAAAACTTTAACTATTATTAATTGTGGTGTAGCTCAAAAATAACTATATATATTTACAAAAATTATCAACGCTCCTGAGTATCCATCATTTTTAGAAAACTTCCTCTTCTTCTTCCGTAACTAATTCAGACTTAACTTTTGCATTTTCCCAGTCAATAGAATTCAAGTATTCTTCGTTTTGTTCTTGCCATTCCCGCTCCTTACGCTCGTATTCTTCATTTTGTGCCTGAACAACACCGTGTAAAGATAAATCATCACTGTGCAAAACCCCTTCAGCAACTAAGTCTCCCAAATTGTCGGTATCCCACACGTTCTGTTGTAATACTACTTTTTTAGCGCTATCCATAACTAAATCTTCCCTAAAAATACAAGTTACTTAATCCCTATAATAAACAAAAAATCAGTATTAAAGAACAAAAATACTACTTTAGTGATAGAAAGATTCTTTACTAAAGAACTACTATTCATCAATGTATAAAAACTAGATTTAAAGGTGAAATAATGAATTAACATATATGTTATGGTGATTACCCTATCCCACTTCTGCACAAAAACGGGTAAACCAATTATCGCTGACAACG
>CAYMZW010000439.1:0-6098 GCA_964395005.1 uncultured Rivularia sp. | reverse complement strand
AATATACAATCAAATCTATTTAGATACTCAATGTTTAACTAAAAATAATTGAGTATTTGTTTCCACTTTGATATTTGTAAAGATTAATTAATGTTCGATAGCGCTATACTAATCGCAGTTAGTATAAAAAGTGCTTTCTACATGATGAGTTGAGACATCAAGAACATTGAAACAGCACATCCGGCTAAAGTTGAAAAATGGGGTATTTGGTCAAAAATTCCCTCACTGGCAGGAAATCTTGGACAACAAGAAGATTGCTGGTGACAAGCTTGAGGGTGCTATTGATAATATTCTTACTAAGTATAAATTACCTGTATGGGTAACAAAAGAGTATAAACCGGCTGCGAGTAATTGGGGAAAGGAAGAATTAGCCAGCGGTTTGAATCGGATTTATCGGTTGATTTTGCAGCATAATTCACAGATTCCCTCGGAATTGATTAAAGAGATTTCGTTATTGCCGATTGTTGAGTCTGTGGAAATTGGCAAAGTTGCTAGTGCTAATCTGCCATCGATGATGCCCTATCAAATGAGCGTACAGACCGATTGGCGATCGCGTCAAGAAATTCATCTAGAAGATGCACAATTTTTTACTAAAGGTGTGCCTAATATTACGGTTGCGGTGTTGGATACGGGGATTGATTTGTCGCATCCGGAATTGGCTGATGTGTTGTTACCGGGACAAGATTTTGTCAATATCATCGATGGTGCGGATAAGTTTCTTGGGGATTATTTAGATTACGATGATGTACCCGATGATGAAGTCGGGCACGGTACCCACGTTGCCGGAATTATCGCTGCAAAAGGTGTAGGAATGCCTATCGGTGTTGTGCCTCGCTGTAAAGTCTTACCAGTAAGGGTTTTAGGAGCTTTAGAGCAAGGTAAAAAGAGAGTTGGAGCGGGCTTGGTGGATAACATCAACACTGGTATAAAATGGGCAATCGATAAGGGTGCAGATGTTATAAATATGAGCTTGGGCATTCGCCATACTGGTGGCGGGCTTCCCCATCAGGAAGTTGTGGATTATGCCCAGCGTAAGGGTGTAACCATCGTGGCTGCTTCGGGTAACGATGGTGCCCAGCAGCTTTATTATCCGGGTGCTTTACCATATGCGATCGCCGTGGGGGCAATTGATGAAACTGGCGAAGTAGCAAGCTTTTCGACTTATGGCAAGCAAGTTAGTTTTGTGGCACCAGGTACGAATATTTATAGTTCGTATTTGCACGATGACTATGCTTTCTCTAACGGCACTTCCCATGCTTCACCATTTGTTGCGGGTGCGGTAGCGATGCTTAAATCCTATGCTTTGCAGCAAAAAGATATGAGGTTATCTGACAGTCAAATTAAATACATTCTTAAACATACCGCTGACAAAATTGATACTCGTTTTAAGCATCCCAAAGCGGGATTTGGCAAATTGAATTTAATTGATGCATTGCGATTACTTGATTACAAACTAAAAAATTAGGATGTGAATTATGCAAGGGCTACCGTTTAACAATCTTCAAGAGCTTGTTAATGAAATGAGGAGGATGAATCGAGAGACTGAAAGGAATTTAAGACTAGTTGAGCGAGCTAGAGAAGAAGTTAGGAGAGATAAAGATGAGGTATTAGATACTAAAAAGGAAATTACAAGGAATTTAGAGCAAGTTTTAACTGTTAAAGATGAGGTATTAGCCGCTAAGCAAGAGTTTTCAGAGAGTTTAGAGCAAGTTTTAACTGTTAAAGATGAGGTATTTACAGTCAAGGAGGAAATTTTACAAGCTAGGAATGAAGCTGTTGAAGCCAAGAATGAAGCTTGGAGAGCTAAGGATGAAACTGTAGAAGCCAAGAATGAAGCTTGGAGAGCTAAGGATGAAACTGTAGAAGCCAAAAATTCGGCTTGGGAAGCGCAAAAACAAACTGTAGAAGCCAAGAATGAAGCTTGGAGAGCAAAGGATGAAACGTTAGAAGCAAAAGATGAAGCAATAAAAGCCAAAAATGAAGCTGTAGCAGCAAAGGATGAATCTTTAGGTGCGGAGGAAAATGCAAAAGGCTCTGAAAATGAATCTAAGGATGCTGAGGAAAATGCTAAAAATTCTGAGAAACAAGCAAAACAGGCTGCCGCACAAATCGCCATATCTGTGGCATTAACGGCAATCAAAACTCACGCAAAACAAACTCAACAAGAATTATCGAATGCTTTAAAAGCAGATTCCCAAGCTGCAATTGCCGCCGAAAAAGCTCAAGACTTTGCAGAGCAAGCAAAGCAAGCCGCCGAAGCTACTGCGATTGCCGAAGCAGGTACTCAAGAAGCTGAAAATGCGAAAATCGCTGCTGAAGCTTCCAAAATAGCGGCGGATGATGCTAAAGAAAAAGCTGATAATGCCAGAAAACAAGTTGAGGAAGTTATTAAACCGCAGGCAGAAATCATTTTGAAAACGCTTATTGAAGCAGAAAAAATTAGCAATGATGCTTACGAAAATGCAGAATTAGCAATTGCTAAAGCTGAAGAAATTAAAAGTATTCAACAACAAGTTAAAGACGCTTTAGAAAAATTAAAAGCTGCTACACAAAAAACTAAAGAAGCAGCAATAAAAGCTATTGCAAGCAGTCAAAAAGCTGAAGAAGAAGCTAAAAACGCCGCTCAACAAAAACAAACTACTTCGCAAGAAAATGTTTACGAACATTACAACTGGGAAACTATTTCTCAATTGTTTAACGTACCTGATTCAGAAATAACTGATTCATCACCACCAGAAACTGATGAGGAAGAAGATTCATCCGATAGCGAAAATATAGATGAACTAGAAAAAATTGCCAGCGATGAAGAAAATTCTAATTGGTTAATACTTCAAAATTTATTTGAGTTACCTAAAAAAATCCACTCAAAAACTAACAACTAACTACTAAGTAGGTTGGCGTTGAAAATTGTAATGCCGAACAAGGCAGTAGGCAGTAGGCAGTGGGCAGGAGGCAGTAGAGATAAGGGTTTAAAGCTCATTTACATTTTGTGACATAGTTCTGTTTATTTCTGCCGACTTACTTAACAACTTTCACCCGGAGGGTGCGGATCATCAACTATCAACTAACAACTATCAACTAACAACTATCAACTATCAACTAACTACTAAAAAATCATGATAGCCACAAATTCTAATTCCAATCACGTTAGTCATCCCGCAGATAAAGTTTTAGAAATTAGCCCTCCTAAATTTGAAATAGATGATTACGCTTTGAGAGCTTTGGAAGAAACGGAACAGTTTTATAAGACGAAATATTTTGGCTCGACAAATGCTCAAAATGCCAAAGAATATCTTGTTCGAGAAGGTTTATTAGGAAGAATTGCCGAACTTTCACGAAGGTTAAATAGCACTGGTGGCATCAAAGATGCGATTAGATTATTATTGTCTAACTCTACTATTTATGCATCTTTAATTAAAAAAGCTTTAACGGAAGATAACGTTCAAAATGATGATTCCGCAGGGCTTTATAGTTCGGTAATTCGCTCCATCGAACAGTTACCAAGAAGATATTTTTTAGCGCAAGTTGTTAATAAGGTAATTAGTGCTAAAAGAGTTAGATTAAAAGAAAGTAGCAAACAATGGCAGCGTCTTGATGACTTAACTTTAGAAAGAGGAATTCCCATCCGTAAAGGGCAAGTTGAGCCTGCGGTAATGGATATTCTTTCTACTCTTTATAAAGAAGGCGATTTACCTTATTACATTAACGAATATATCAACCGGGGAATCATTGCCAAAACAGCTTTTACGCCCAACGTTAAACAGGCAATGATTAATTATCTTGTCAAATTAGGCGTAGAAGTTAAATCTGCTGAAGATTTTCAGGAAGGATTATACGACGACTACTTTGTTCTAGCTTACAACGAAGCCCGCAAACAAAGTACCGATTCTGACGATCCACTCGATACTGCTCGCAATAGAGGCAGTGAAATTTCTTGGGATTTTACAGTAGATACCTTTGAAAGTATCGAAGAACAAGGTGTTCTACCTAGTAATATTAAAGCAGCCGGAGCGCTCGATTATATTTATCAAATTGGCGATAGAATGCAGGTATATAATGTTGCCAATGCTTTAGTATTGCGTTGGGCTAGCGGTATCCTCGATGTTACTGAAGGTAAGACAGGGACAGAACTTTACCGTTTCCATAAACGACGCAGCGAACGCTCTACCGCCGAAGAACGCGGGATGTTGTATAAACGGGTACTGAATAAAGGTAACGGCAGACTGCTTTCTAATATGATTCCTAACGAAGCATTTGCAGGATATTGGCACGCTTTAATGTCGGAAGTTGCAGAATATATTCGTAAATCAGAAAGCGGTAATACTTCACAAATTCATCTTTCCCGCGCTCCTCTTTATCAAGCAACCAAGAATTTGCAATACAACCTCACCGAATTTATGACGGGGATGGCACACCGTCAGGTACATGAAGATTACGCTCACTTGCAAGATGCTCTCAACATTATCAAAAGTGAAGAAATCGTCAATCATTTTGGCGGCAGACGCAAGAGTATGTGGAATGTCATCGAGCAAGTTGCCAAAGAAGATTTAAGCATGAATTTACAAGTAGCCGCTTTACGTACTTTAGCGGTAGAAGGCAACAAAGTATTTCAATGGATTGCCAACTTTAGCGAAGGCACCGTTAGAGAAGATGAATTTAGAGCTTTTCTTACTGCTGGAGAAGCTTGGATTCTCGCTCAAGCAGCAATCAGCGATGATGATTTTGATTCGGATGATTCATATATGGATGATGAAGATGACGATGATTTTGATGATTGGGAAATGTAAATAGTTAGGAGTTGGGAGTTATGAGTTGGGAGGATGTTTTAAAGTATCTGGCGGTTAAAATCGCTACTACACAAGCAAAGTCTACCTGCGTAGACTACTAATTTTAAACCCGTGCAGACGGGTTTCGTTTGTGTAGCCGCGACTTACAGTCGCCAGGTGAAGTATATAATTAAACTTTTAAAACATCCTCTAAAAGTTACAATCTTATTTCTACCCCCTCTTCCCCTTCTCCCCCCTCTATTTCATAATTCTTTAGTCAAAAAAATAGGAGAAAAATTAAATGCCGACTCATGAAGAAATAAAAGAATTAGCTCGCGCTAATGCTCGCGATTTGTTATCACAATCCCAATCGTTTCGAGATATGGAGCGCGGGGAACAAATGCAGGTTTATAAACAAGTTGTTAATAATGAATTTGATAAATTAGCCAAACAAAATGGATTAGCAACGCAATTGGGTAATCGCGGTGCAAGTCGTCAAATTGATGATGGAAGACATTTAAATCAACGAATTACAGAAGTTGGAGAAGTTGGTGCTGATTTTGTTGATTCGGTAGATTTTCCTCAATTTGTAGAGGATTTATTGCAAGCAGTATTCGATGCAAACCTTAATGTCACTATCAAACAAATGGAGACATATGGTGAATTAATGAAAGCTGCGACGGCATCGCTTTCTAAATTTGTTAACGAAATTGATGATGCTTCGGCTTTTGGTTATTTAGCAGAAAATCAAAGCAATAATTTTAGTTTAGGCTTTCCAGATGAAGGCGGAAATCAAGCAGTTTTGACAGATAAAGATGGCGATCCTATCGATATGGGAGATAACGAAATTAAAGCCAAAATAATGGATGCTAAATTAGCAATGGCAAGAGAACAAAGAGCTTTATTACGAGAAACTATTTTGATGGGAATTTCTCGTTTAGTTGTTGAAAAAGGTACCGTAAAAGCTGCCGTTGTTTTTGATGTTAAAGCAACTGAAAATATTCAGAAAAAAGATATGGCGCAGCAGCAACGAGAAAGAATTAGCGGTAAAAATAGCCGGGGTGGTTTCTTTGGATTATTTAGTGGTGGTGGAACTACAACCAAGAAAAAGACTCAAATTAGCGTTTCTTCTGCAAAGAGTGCTTCTACTACGGATTTAGCAGCTAACATTACAGGTTCCGTAGAAATTAATTTTAAATCTGATTACTTTAAGTTAGATAATTTCGCAAATATGTATGGTTCCGAAGAGTCAGGTAATCAACAGCAACTTCCGCCAGAGAACAGTTAACAGTTAACAGTGAACAGTGAACAGTGAACAGTGAACAGTGAACA
>CAYMZW010000438.1:0-6104 GCA_964395005.1 uncultured Rivularia sp. | reverse complement strand
TCCCTACTCCCTACTCCCTACTCCCTACTCCCTACTCCCTATTCCCTTTTAAAAAATGTTCGCATTTAATCCAGCCAAAACCTACAAATCGACTTCAAAACCTGATGCTAAATCCGGAGCCGAAAAGGTAATTTACTGGACAATTGTTTTAACACCACTTTGGTGGCTGTTGGGATTACAAACTATTATTTATCCGGTTGTCAGCGCGTTTTTATTAGTAAGTGGTTTGCGATTAGATAAACTGATTAAAAATTCTTTGCCAATTTGTAATTGGGCATGGTTAGGAATGGTTTTTGCCGCACTTTGGACGAATATTTTAGGGTTAGAAACAATTGGCTTTGAGGCTTTAAAAACAGCAGCAACTTTGTTTACTTTATTCAAAGGCTATTTCATGATATTTGGCTGCATGACTTTACCTTTTTGGCATCGGGTTAGAGTACAAATTATTACGCGGGCTGTATCTTTAATGGCAGCAAGTTATTCAATTCTTTTAGTAATTCAACTTTTAATACTTTTTGGTTTAGGGCCGCAAGAACATTTTTTACCGCCCTTAGCTCGTTTAATTCCAGGTGAAAAAACCAGTTTAATGGTCAAGTTCGCCGAAATTCAACCTTTTTTCGGGATTCCTTTACCAAGAACAGACCTTTATACCGCAGATCCTCCAATTTTAGGAGTTTGCGGGCTTTTATGTTTCTTCATGTGCCTGGGCGAATCTGATAAAAACTGGCGAAAATTAGGTTTAACAGGTAGTTTTATCGGTTTAATAATTTCCCAAAGTCGTCTTGCTTGGGTATGTTTTCCGTTAGTGTGTAGCATTATATATTGTTTCCGCAGCGGCTTGGCAAGACAAGCTTATTTATGGGTAATATCTATTATTTCTTTATTTGCTGCTGTATTAAGTTTGACAGTAAAAGATTTAATTGCTTCACCAATGGCCACTTTTAATAGCGCTCGTGCCGACTCATCAAAAGATCGAGAATTTATAGTCAATGCAACTATTGATGCATGGAAAGAATCACCGTGGCTGGGGTGGGGAATTATGGAGGAAACTGCAAGCTGGGGAAATGGAGCTTTTGTACTGCCTTTAGGAACTTTTTCTTCCTATGCTCAAGTACTTTATATACACGGTATTTTTGGTTTTATATTCTTTATCAACGCTCTAATTTTAACATTGTGCAGTTTTTGGCTACCTGCTATTAAAGGAAATCAACTTTGTCAGCGTGCATTTGCTTGTTTAGTCGCTCTTTATTTACTAATTCACGCCACAAATTTAACCTGGATGGCAATTCATTTTTGGTTCTTTTTTATCTGGTTGGGAGCTATTCTTTCAGAAGTAAAACAGCAACAATCAAATGTTAATGAGTGGGAAGAATTAATAGGTTAAAAAGGTTAAAAGTTAAAGGTTAAAGGTTAAAGGTTAAAGGTAATTGGTAATTGGTAATTGATAACTGCTCACTGATAACTGCTCACTGATAACTGATAACTGATAACTGTTCACTGTTCACTGTTCACTGATTAATATTATGAATAAAATAACTTCAATAGCGATTAGACATTGGAAGCCGGTAATACTTTGGAATATTTTGGTTATAAGTTTAACTAGTTATATTGCTATAGTTACACCGCGAGTTTGGAATGCAACAGCACAATTGACGATTCCTGCAACAAATGGCAACTTGGATGCTAGTTTGGGTATTTTAGGTTCTTTTAGAAAAGATTCTAATGGTATTTCTGCAATTAGCGACAGTCAATTACAAATGCAAAAAAGCATTTTGACTAGCGATACTTTGATGGAAAAAGTACTTGAAATAGATCCACAAAAGAATAAATTTAACAGTGTAGGTGGTTACAAGTCGCTATTTGAAGTTTCTGTTGATGAAAATTCGCGCATTATTACCATAAATACTAAAGGTTTATCACCTGAGTTGGCAAAAGTACGGACAAATAATTTCATAAACTTATATCAACAACGGCTTAAAGAACTCCGACAGCAAAATCGTTTATCAAAAAGAGAATTTAGTGCGGTTGAGTTAGAAGAAGCTCGCAAGAATTTGATGTCGGCACAACAAGCTTTAGCGCAATTTAAACAATCTAGCGCTTTAGTTGATGCGGATGAACAAACTAAGGCTGTTGTTACCACAATTGATGGTTTAACTAAAGCTAAATTAGAAGCATTATCTCAGGCTGAATATAATAAAAATCGCGTTGATAATTTATCTAATATGTTGAGTATGTCCTCAAATCAAGCGATTCGTTCTTTAAGCTTGGGTGAAAATAGAGATTATCAATTTATGAGAGGAAAGTTAGCAGAAATAAAAGCCGAAATCTCTAATTTACGTACCAAGTATACCGATAATCATCCTGTTGTTCGAGAACTTTTACAACAGGAAGAAGTATTATCAAATCGTATGCAAAAACAAGTTAAGCAAACTGCTGGTGGTATTCCCATCGATACTACGGTAAGCGGTGAAGGAGAAGGGCGTGCTGGCTTAATTGAACAATTAATTTTGGCAGAAACTGAAGCTAATGGTCAACAACGTCGCGCTCAACTGATACAAAATCAAATAAACCAACTCAAAAAGAATTTAGATTCTATCCCCGAACAACAAAAGAGATTATTAGAACTTCAGCGCAGCGTTGATGTTGCTGAGGGAGTTTATAAAGGTTTAGTTGCTCAAGTTCAGCAAACTAATATTGATGTTTTTGATGTTTATCCAAATGTAGAAATATTAGATTCAACTAGAGCTAGTAACAATCCTATTTCTCCCAAAAAATCCTTAATGATTTTGAATGCTTTATTGGCAGGAATAACTGGCAGTATTGCTTTAATCTTACTCTTAGAAAGACGAAATCCATTATTAAGCCCTAAAGATTTACAGGATATGAAATTTCCAATGGTTGTTTCTATCCCACATTTTAAAGATGCCGATCTAATATTAGATGATGATAAAGAAGTAAGATTCCAACGTCTTGCTTCAGCCCTTAGCTTACAACCTTTAAATAACCGTCATCTTTTAATTACTAGCGCGATGGAAAGCGAAGGTAAAACAACTGTGACTTTAGGGCTAGGAAAAGCATTAGTAGATTTGGGTTTTCGAGTATTGGTAGTTGATGGAGATTTTATCCGAGCAGAATTAACTCAAAACTTGGGTTTAACTCAAGAATTAAACATTACAAACGAGGTTATCTCTATAGCACCTAACTTAGATTTATTACCTGCAACACCACGAAGCGGCAAAATTGTGCAAATGGTATCTCAGGGAAGGTTTCAACAAGCGCTAACAGATGCGGAATCTCATGCAAAGTACGATTATGTTTTAGTTGATACTGCTCCAGTAAGTGCTACAACAGCTACGGCATTAATGACTGCTCAAATTCCAAATGTACTGTTTGTTGTCAAACCCGGTATGAGTTTCAGTAACTCAGTCCGCGATAGCTTGCAACAGTTAATGTCACATCAAGCTCAAATATTAGGTTTAGTTGTTAATGGCGTGGAAATGAATGCTAAACCTTATCAGCAAAGGTTGCACGAGCAAGAAGAGCAGATTTCATTATAAAAGATAAGGCTTTGCGATACCTGGCGACTGTAAGTCGCGGCTACACCAACAAAACCCACGGAGGTGGGTTGTATATATATTAGTCCACGCAGGTGGACAATGCGGCGTGTAGTCGCGGTAATAAAGCGCCGGATACTTTTACTAAAAGCAACCGAGTTTCTAATATTGGTTCAAGATATTAACAGTAATAGATTTTAATTCGATTCTGCCTTCAATTCATCCTAAAGGTAGAATCTATAATTTTTAGAATTAATTATCTAATTATTATTTTTATAAATTATAATAAACGAACTAAATCATAAGCGAACTAAAAATTCATATATTTCATACAATTCATACATTTTATACATTGGGTTATTGATATAAATTTGTTATTATTATGCTTCAACTGGCAATATTAATACCTACAAAATGTACAATGCCTTATCAGCATCAAAAGGCTTTAGCCATTTTCTATTCAATTTTGTTTGTCTTTCTTGACCTTTATTAGCTATATTACTTTTCAAATTCTATTTTTAATAACTTAGCTATTAGGAGTTATGAATCTTACTATCATATGTGCAATATAGCTTCTATCTTAAGAAGTAGACATTTGGACTTTTGGTAACAGACAAATATTATCAAGTATAAATACTTAATTGACAATTTAACATAATTTTATATACTGATATTGACACCCATTTAAGAGATAAGTGTTTTTACTGTAATTGCGCTATTTTTTGCCAAGATAGCGTATTATAAAGGAAACACTTGTGGTAAATTTTCTTTTATGCTAAAACGTAAATGTATAAATTTACTCCAAACTATCGGTAAAATCGGCTAAGTTTGTAATTAACATGAATTTAATGTTAATTAGGGTAAGTGATTTCCTTTGCTAGTGTGTTTTGAAGAAAATTGTAATTACCTCCTCTATCTATTTTTAGTGTTTTCTGATAGTAACTAAGCAATTTTAGAGACATATTGCTTATCAAACATAACTATCAAATCTTTTCCTCTTTAGCCTCGCGGAAAGAGGGTAGGTTCTGGCGGAGCTATGCTTTGTTAATCCTTATTTTTATTAAAGGGCTAGTTTACGAATACCGTGGATCTTTTTTTACAGGACTGAATAATTTTATCTACCAAAGGCTTACTAATGATTAAGCAAAATCTTCTAATAAAATACTTTCTTTTTTCGCTGGCACGGATTCTATTCAATAATCCTTGTTTTCGATCCAAAAATACGCCAAATAAAGCTATAAATACTATTATCTTATTCAGAGAGATGCGTGTAAAGTAGTAAATATTATCAATGCTTTTTTTGATACATTTAACTTGAAAATCTAATTAATATAGGTTATGTATTATGATTATATTTTTAAAGTTAGCCGCATCATATAAATAGTGTTGTCGCGGATATACGGTAACTTTGAAATTATTATTTTGGAAGATAGTTCTACCGATCGCAGTTTAAAAACCTGTCAACAGCTTGATGATGATAAAGTTAAAAATTTAGACTGCTTGAGGATACGGAAAAATACCGAAGTGCAAAATCGGTATAGCTTTCATTTGGGAGAGCTTTAAAGCTTTAATTCATTTAAAAGCATTATGCATGTGTGTTTTTCAAAATAATTTCAGTGAGGTTAGACAAACAACTATATTTTTACCTACAGAAAAAAAATGAAACAAATAAATTTACTTAACCTAGATATTCAAAATATTAGTTTATCCGAGCTTTTAGAAAAACTTCAGCTTGGTGGTGTTGTATTTACTCCAAACTTAGACCATTTGATGAAGTTGCAAAAAAACTATAGCTTTTATCAAACCTATAAAAAAGCAGATTACGTAGTTTGTGATAGTAAAATTTTAATGTACGCATCGAAATTTTTAGGTACTCCTATTAAAGAAAAAATATCTGGCTCTGACTTATTTCCAGCATTTTATAATCATTACAAAAACGATCGTAAAATGAAAATTTTCTTATTAGGTGGTATTGGAGATACAGCAAAAATAGCTCAGGATAAAATTAATTCAAAGGTTGGTAGAGATATTATTGTTGCCACTTATTCACCTCCTTTTGGGTTTGAGAACGATCGGCAAGAGTGTCAAAAAATTATTGAACTGATAAACAATTCCGGAGCAACCGTATTAGGTATTGGTGTTGGTGCGCCAAAACAAGAACTATGGCTTGATAGATTTAAAGATCAATTAAAAAATGTCAAAATATTCTTAGCTATTGGCGCAACAATTAATTTTGAAGCTGGTGATGTTAAACGTGCGCCCAGATGGATGAGCGAAATTGGTTTAGAGTGGTGTTATAGGCTTTTATCTGAACCTAAACGCCTCTGGAAAAGATATTTATTTGATGATTTACCATTTTTCTGGTTAGTCTTGAAACAAAAATTTCGAGTTTATAAAAATCCTTGGTTGCCAGTTCATCAGTATCATTCGACACAATTAAATAAGAATGCGATCGATGTATTTAACTTTAAAAGTCAAATAGTTAAAAATGAATCGAAGGTTGCGAAATAATAATAAAGGGAGTAGGGAGTAGGGAGTAGGGAGTAGGGA
>CAYMZW010000437.1:0-6108 GCA_964395005.1 uncultured Rivularia sp. | reverse complement strand
ACGAATTCGATCAGATTGACGACGAAAAAGCATTTAAAGCAAAATACCGTCAAGCATTAGATGAAATGCCCATCGACGAAGCAACAGCAGATAGAATCGTTGAGGAAGCAAACGCAGCTTTTGGGATGAACATGAAAATGTTCAATGAGCTAGAAGGTAATTTGATTAAAGCGATTGGACAAATGTTGTTCAATACTTTGACTCGTCGTCGCAATCGCGGCAATAACGAAACCGAATTAGCGACTGCTGATTAACAATTACCAATTTTTCAATTTAATCTCGGAATCTTGAATAACTAATTTTTAGGGGTGATGTCTTTGTGATTACTGATGCAGTGTATTGGTAATTATAAAGATATTGCCCTAAGTTTGTAGTTTGTAGGTTGGGTGTAACGGAGTGAAACCCAACATCAATAATGTTAAAAACCATAGTTTGTAGGTTGGGTTGAACAAAGAGAAACCCAACATTATTTTCAAATAAAAATCAAAAAATTAATATCTAGTTTGTAGGTTGGGTTGAACAAAGAGAAACCCAACATTATTTTCAAATAAAAATCAAAAAATTAATATCTAGTTTGTAGGTTGGGTTGAACAAAGAGAAACCCAACATCAATAATGTTAAAAACCATAGTTTGTAGGTTGGGTTGAACAAAGAAACCCAACATCAATAATGTTAAAAACCATAGTTTGTAGTTTGTAGGTTGGGTGTAACGGAGTGGAACCCAACATCAATAATTTTTGAAACTATAGCCCACCCAGGCTTGCAAACCCTGGGCTAATAGCAGAAGTCTTATAAATAAGACTGGTATTTGTTGCCTTATATCCAACCGAAATAATTCTATATTGAGTTTATTACACTGACTGTTTGGAACGATTATAGATAATCAAATCGCTGGTAGTAGCAATAATAAATGATTGTCCCGTATAGGAAAAACCGTATGCTCTTATGGATTCTTGTTGTTCAATCTTGGTAAAATTATCCGATTGATTATAAGTCATCCCATACAAATCAGAACCTGGTTCAACCAAAAAAATCATCTCTTCGGGAAAATTAATTGTCACCAACTCCAAGCACCAATCATCTTCGGTATATATTGGTAAACCACCACCGAAAAGTCCAGCCATTCTAATAATTTTGCCACTTAAACAACCAATACCTTCAGCTTCAAGATATTTATTTTCATAATATTGTTCATAGTCTCTTGCAATTTTCTCACCAGTCGAACAATTTACGACACCTCGACCTGAATGGGATACTATTAATAAATTATCTGTATCTCGATCGAAACCAACAGAACATAATCCACCAACCAAAATAGCGGTTTTAAACTTCCACGGTGGTGGTGGTTTCTCAATTTTTAAACTTAACAATTTTCTTTTTAAAGGTTCTAGATGTTCGTACATAGTGGCTTAACCATAATCCACCCAGGGTTGCAAACCCTGGGCTAATAGCAAAAGTCTTATAAATAAGACTGGTATTTTTTAATTTTCCAAAACAGAAGAGAATAATTACCAAATTACGAATTAACGAAATCCCAAACGTTATCATTTAACTGCTGTAAAGATTCCAAAACAATATCGGCGATCGCGAACTTTGGGTTATGATATTCTGACATTTCGGGGATAGCGATACATTTCATTTGGGCTGCTTTTGCGGCTAATACTCCATTGAGGGAATCTTCCAAAGCCAAACAATTTTGAGGGGATACACCAAGTTTTTCAGCCGTGGTAAGATAAACGCCGGGATGAGGTTTTCCCAAAGGTTCGGATTCAGCGGAATAAATGATTTCAAAATCATCAGCTATATCTAATTTTTGTAGCGCTGCGTTGATGATTTTATATGAAGAAGAAGAAGCTAAAGCAACTTTGATATTTTTCGCTTTAACGTAATTAATTGCATCGTTAACCCCAGCTAAAGCCTTACCTTCAGTACAAATTAACTCAATTAATTTATCAACAATCGCCTCTTCAACTTGTTTTTTAGATAACTTATCCCAAGGATATTTTTTGTACCAATATTCTACAACTTCATCAATTCTCAATCCTTTGGTTTGCATACACATAGAAGGAATAAGAATGATATCAACTTGTTTGAATATAGTGATTTCTGCCTGTTGCCATAATGGTTCAGAATCAATCAACAAACCATCCATATCGAAAATTACTGCTTCAATCATGTTAGGGAGTAGGGAATGGGGAACAGGGAACAGGGAACAGTTGTAGGGTGTGTGACGCTCACCTGATTTTAGAGGATAAACGATTAATTATGTTATAGCGTCACGCACCAAGGAACTGGGATAATAATGAATTTTGTGAATAAGGAATGAATCAAAACAATATTTAATAATCTATCAAAAAACAACCTTAATTTAAATCAATATTTATCAGAAGGATGTTCGCCATGACAAGCGTAGACACTGAAGCCGTCGCGGAATTGAATAGCGGGTTCATTTTCACCATGAAGTCGCTTGTTGTTATCAAACGATAATTTACAAGGACGATTGCAGCAAATACAAACATTCTCGAACTGAAAAATAAAACCGCAATGTTGAATTAAATCTTGAAGAACTTGCCATTTTTTGTTATCATATCCGACATTAAGAACTGAAATACAAAAATCTAATATACAACTTAATAATGCCCAATTAGGTGCTATTATCATATTATTTGTAAAGTCTAAAATATCAGCAAAATCTAATCCTGAGTTAACTAAATCATCAACTAATTGAATTTCCATACATTTTAAGATTTCAAATGCGTGAGGAAAATATGAGATTATCTGATTATCCTCAGTCCAATAATGTGGAAAATCGGGATAATGAATTTTATTTTGTAATTTTGTATAAGTTACTTCTTCAAATTGCTGTCTTAACCCATGTAAAAGATGATGTGAAACTCTTTTACTAAATTTACTACGAATATCTTTTCCTAAATAAGTTTTAAAAAAATCAATAGCAAGTATTTCCTGAATTGCAGCAAAAGGACTTTCATAAAACAATATCTCGGGTTCGGAAAAATCACTTACTGACGGGAGCAGCTTTAATTACCAATCTAACTTTCTCTTCATCTATAGATTCGGTTGAGATTGCAAACGATCGCCATTTTTCCCGATAACTAGGAAGTATCGCTTCTTGATCTTGGGAAATTTCACTAATAACACGTTTTGGCATATCATTTGTACGTCTTGGCATTTTACAAAATTTTTGCTATTCGAGATACCGTTTCATCGTAAAATAACAATACCCCAAACGCTCCAAACACTGATACACAAAGCTTTTTATACACATGGCTGCAAAAATCCCCGTTACTGTTATCACAGGTTTTTTAGGTAGTGGAAAAACTACTTTAATTCGTAACTTACTACAAAATAATCAAGGAAGACGCATCGCTGTTATTGTCAATGAATTTGGCGAACTTGGTATTGATGGGGAATTATTACAATCTTGTCAAGTTTGCCCGGAAGAGGAAAGCGGCGATAATAACGATAATAATATCTACGAATTAACTAACGGTTGTCTTTGCTGCACCGTACAAGAAGAGTTTTTACCGACGATGCAGCAGTTAATTAAACGCCGAGACAGCATCGACTGCATTTTGATTGAAACTTCTGGTTTAGCTTTACCAAAACCTTTAGTAAAAGCTTTCCGTTGGCAAGAGATTCGCAATGCTGCTACAGTCGATTCCGTAATTACCGTAGTAGATAGCGAAGCGGTTGCGGCTGGTACTTTTGCTAGCGATTTAGAAGCAATAGAATCGCAACGTCAAGCAGATGATAGTTTAGAGCATGAAACACCTTTGCAAGAACTGTTTGAAGATCAGCTTGCTTGTGCAGATTTGGTGGTGTTAAATAAAACCGATTTAGTTAACGAAAAAACCTTAGCTGAAGTCAAAAATTTAGTTAAAGAAGAATTGCCTCGGATAGTAAAAATTGTTGAAAGTCATCAAAGTGAAGTTGATTCGTCTATATTATTAGGTTTACAAGCCGCTGTTGAAGATAATTTAGATAAACGCCCTTCCCATCATGACACCGAAGAGGAACACGAACACGATGATGAAATTTCTTCTCATCATGTAGTTTTAAACCGTACTTTTGAACCTCAAAAGCTGAAACAGCAGTTACAAAGTTTGGTACAGCAGCAAGAAATTTTTCGCGTCAAAGGTTTTGTTGCTGTTGCTGATAAACCGATGCGTTTGGTAATGCAAGGTGTAGGAAATCGCTTTGAACAATTTTACGATAGGGCTTGGAAACCCGACGAAGCTAGACAAACTCGTTTGGTTTTTATCGGTAAAGATTTAAAATCTTCTGATATTGAATCGCAGTTGGTTTCGTTGAATTGAAGTTGTAGGGAGTAGCAAATCCGCAGGTTTGTAGTAAGCGATTTATCGTTTTTCCTAAAGGACTAAAGTCCTTACTACGAAATCATTCCGCAGGTTCGTAGTAAGCGATTTATCGCTGTTTTTAGGACTAAAGTCCTTACTACGAACCCAATAAAAAAAGAGGGTTTCCCCTCTTCAAATATTTACAAAACTCTAAACTCTTATAAGCGTCTATAACAATAAATTTATTATTCTTCGACAGCCGCTGCGACTTCCTCTTGAGTTTCATTTTGAACTTCAGTTTCTGCTGGTGCTTCTTCTGTTTGAGCTTCAGTTTCTGCTGGTGCTTCTTCTGTTTGAGCTTCAGTTTCTGCTGGTGCTTCTTCTGCTTGAGCTTCAGTTTCTGCTGGCACTTCTTCTGCTTGAGCTTCAGTTTCTGCTGGTGCTTCTTCAACTGCGGCTGGTGCTTCCTCTACAGTTGCCTCAGTTTCTGCGGTAGCTTCTTCTGCTGCTGCTGGTGCTTCTTCTGCGGTAGCTTCTTCTGCTGCTGCTGGTGCTTCTTCTGCGGTAGCTTCTTCAGTTGCTGCTGGTACTTCTTGAGCCGGTGCAGCTTCAGGAGTAATACCCTGTTCCTTGGCTAACAACTGTTCGCGGAATTTAGCAGCCATTTCTTCTGCTTTCTCAAATACCGCATCTCGATTCTTAATCATGTCGCCAGGTTCGGGTTCAAGCTGCTTGGTAGAGAGTGAAATCCTACCTCTTTCTGCATCCAAGTCAATAATCATGACTTTCAATTCATCATTGACATTGAATACGCTGTGAGGTGTATCGATATGTTCGTGAGAAATTTCGGAAATGTGTAGCAAACCGCTGACACCACCAATATCGATAAAGGCACCGTAAGGCTTGATTCCGCGAACTGTACCAATTACAACTTCGCCGACTTCCAAGCGGTTCATCTTACGCTCAACCAGTGCCCGTCGGTGAGACAATACAAGCCGGTTGCGCTCTTCGTCTACTTCTAAGAATTTTAATGGAAGTTCTTCACCTACCAAATCTTCTTTTGGTTTACGAGTACTTATATGAGAACCGGGAATAAAGCCACGCAATCCCTCGATTCTTACTAATGCTCCACCACGGTTTGTTGCGAATACGCCGGAACGCACTGTGGCATCCTCTGTTTGCAGCTGACGTACCCGTTCCCAAGCCCGCATATACTCAATACGGCGAATAGAAAGAGTTAACTGACCTTCTTCGTTCTCATCGCTGAGAATGTAAAACTCTCGCGTTTCGTTAGATTGTAATACTTCTTCCGGGTTATCCACCCGGTTAATTGACATTTCTTGTATAGGTATATATGCTGCCGTTTTAGCACCAATGTCAATCAGAGCGCCGCGCGGCTCTAAGCTAAAAACTGTACCTGGAACTATATCCCCTGGGCTGAAGTGATAATCGTATTTATCAAGTAAAGCCGCGAAATCGTCGTGTGTAAACCCAATATCATTGGTTGGTTTCTGATTGACATTTACCATGCTTTATGTTTCCTGGTTTTATTCTCCGTAAAATTTTTTTGCCTCCTAGCGATGTATATCCAATCGCCTCGTTTTGGCACTTCACACTTATATCCAATATTATCCTAGCGCAGAAAAGCTGATTAAAACACACATCAACTTTCAGATTATAAATTATATCAAAGATTAATAGTTTGTGTACCTTTAATAGTCTACAAATTTTAGCTAGGGAGTAGGGAGTAGCGAAAAGTGCGGTCTTGGGGGTTTCCCCCAAGAGCAAC
>CAYMZW010000436.1:0-6140 GCA_964395005.1 uncultured Rivularia sp. | reverse complement strand
TTGTAAAATTGTTGTAATTTAAGCTAAAAACCTACATGAGTTCTCAGCAAACTGATGCAGAAAACAATGCATCGTCAAAAGCATGGCGTAGTTTACGAGAAAATCTAATTCTAATCGCGATCGCTTTGGTATTAGCATTCTTCATTCGGACTTTTATCGCCGAACCTCGCTACATCCCTTCAAATTCGATGCTACCAACTTTGCATATAGGCGATAGATTAGTTGTTGAAAAGATTTCCTATAGATTTAATTCCCCTAAATTTGGCGATATCGTTGTTTTTCAACCTCCACCAAAATTACAGAGTCGCGGATATTCTAAAGATCAAGCTTTTATTAAGCGCATAATTGGAACTCCTGGAGACACGCTTAAAATTGATAACGGAAAAGTTTATCTAAACGGAAATATTTTGCAAGAAGACTATATAAAAGAACCACCATCAAAACCTTATCCTTTAGTAGAAGTTCCTCCAAACCAATATTTTATGATGGGCGACAATCGTAACGATAGTAACGACTCTCGTTATTGGGACTTTTTGCCAAGACAAAATATGATCGGTAAAGCAATATTTCGTTTTTGGCCTCCCGGAAGAATCGGTACGATATAAGAGTTTGGCAACGGATGGAGTTTGGCAACGGATGGAGTGGCGGCAACGGATGGAGTTTGGCAACGGATGGAGTTAGGAATTAAGAGTTAGGAGTTAGGAGTTAGGAATTAGGAGTTATTTGATTTTGCATTTTAAATTAAATTATTAAAAGTTAGTTGTCAGATATTAGTTTTAGTTGTTGATTACGATCAATTTTTCCCCTTGTCTCCCCATCCCCCCATCCCCCCATCTCCTTGTCTCCCTATTCCCTACTCCCTACTCCCTACTCCCTATTCCCTATTCCCTTCAATCAAAACTGCAAATAATACATTAATTGAGCGAGTGTTTCACCGGAGAGACTCAACCGCTTTTGGAAATCAACTATATTACGATAAGGACCTGACAAGCTACGGTTATCTATTACTGCTTGCGCTAAGGAAGGATCTATAAAAGGTATTTTTAATAAACTTTCCATTGTTGCGGTATTAGGATTCACAACACAGGTAATAGCATCAACAGATTCATCGTCATAATAACCAAACAGTAAAATTATTTCTAAAGGCTTTAGCCGCTGTGCTGGTAAACCCAAAGCCGCCGCAATATCTTCTACACAGTAAAATTTGACCCCAGTTTTAGCTAACTCTACAAGAGTTCTAGCTTGATGTATAGACAAACCCGGTAAGCGCAACCAATCATCTACAGTAGCTTGATTCGCATCAATCCGAATCCCAAGTTGAACCGCGATCGCAATTTCTTCCCCCGATTTTAAACGATAATAAGGGTCATTAAGCAACTTCTGGCGCAGTTTGTGCAATCTAGGGTTGATTCGAGGCCACCAATTAGGATTCATGGGTAGATGGGGATGGGGCATTGGGCATTGGGCATTGGGCATTGGGCATTGGGCATTGGGCATGGGAACAAGGAAACAAAGAGAAAATAATAACTATTAACTCCTAACTCCTAACTTCTAACTCCTAATTCCTAACTCCTAACTCCTAACTTCTAACTCCTAACTCCTCACTGCTCACTGTTCACTGCTCACTGTTCACTGCTCACTGTCTAAAAGCTGACGGCGCTTTTGTTCAAATTCGTATTCGGAGATTAATCCGTCTTGACGTAAAGCGTCTAACTCGCGTAAATCTTGAGCAAGGGTTTCTATTCCTGAAGCTTTGGAAGAAAATATTGATTTTCCTGATTTACCTGAGTTGAAGTTACGATCGAAAGTGTCTTCGTCTTGAGCTAAATACCAAACGGCTTCAATGGCGCAAGCTACTTTGGGTATTGGTGTCCAAGAAAGTAATACGTAAAGTATCCCCCATAACGGCTGCCCTAAATAAAATTTGTGCAATCCTGAGATTGTTACCGCACCGGATAAAGCTAAAATTGCTGCAATACTTCGGCTTTTGTTTTTGGCAAGCATATTCCTAATTTATCTGTTAATTACCTGCATTTACCTCATCGACAAGCTTTGGGGTTACTTTAAAATATACAGCTATCAGCAAACAGGCGAAAATAATATTAACTTTGATATCCTGCTTCGCGTCAACATCCTGAATTTCGTTGGGTTTTTGGGTTGAGTCAGAGTTTAGTTTTTTATTTTATTTTATTTTATTTAAGAAAGAACAACTGACTACATGATTTGCTGTAAATAAAAATACTGCTATCACTTATTTGATGTAGATAATACGCAATTTATATTGTATTAGTTTTAATAATATATAGAGCGTTAACATATCAAAAATACATTTATTTCTTTGAGGAAATAGAAATGAACGTAAAAATACTTTTTCTTAAGTTAGTCCGCTGGTTATGCTTAGAGGTATTTAAATATTCTTCAATAAGTTGTAAAAAATCTAAGTAGAAACTTATTACCATCGCTTCAGCTTGTTCCCCAGATTAGTTACGTGGATTAAAATAAAAATAGCAGGTGAAGTAACAATATATAAAATCTCAGTACTCATTTAAATACAACTAACATGGGATTCTTCGACTCCGACATAGTTCAGCAAGAAGCGAAAAAGCTATTTGAAGATTATCAAGCATTGATTCAGCTTGGTAATAGCTACGGTAAATTCGACCGTGAAGGTAAAAAACTTTTTATTAGCCAGATGGAAGCTATGATGGAGCGCTATCGAGTATTTATGAAGCGCTTCGAGCTATCTGAAGATTTTATGGCACAAATGACAGTTGAGCAATTAAAAACTCAGTTGAATCAATTTGGGGTTACTCCTCAACAGATGTTTGACCAAATGAATCTTACCTTAGAACGAATGAAAGCCGATTTAGAACGAAATCCTTAATTTAGTTATGAGTTATGAGTTATGAGTTATGAGTTATGAGTTATGAGTTATGAATTATGAGTTAAGAGTTAAAAGTTAAACTTCTAACTCCTAACTACCGCACTATAGCTTTAAGCTATTTTGCCTTGGGACGAGTATATTTTGAAGGCGGATTAAAGCTCTTTGCGGGTACGCCTTTGAGCGCTCTTACCATAAAGTCACGCCAAATCGGAGCTACATCGCTACCACCTGTCGCACCTCTGGACAAGGTTTTGTTGTCATCTCTACCAACCCAAACGGCGGTGGTTAACTGCGGTACGGTACCTACAAACCATATATCTTTTTCTGAAGATGTGGTTCCTGTTTTACCTGCTGCGGGACGGCCTAAAGCGGCATTCTTACCAGTACCTTCAGAAATTACAGTTTGCAGAATGTTGATTGTGGAAGCTGCTGCCCAAGAATCTAGTACTAATTTTGGTTTGGGCGTATTGTCTAGTAAAATATTTCCGCTACTATCGGTAACGCGAGCAATTACTGTTGTTGGTGATTGCCAACCATAGTTAGCAAAAGTCGCATAGGCAGAAGCCATTTCCAGCGGTGTTACTCCAATCGCACCCAAAGGCAGAGAAGTTACGGGTTCCATTGGACTCATGATACCCAAAGTGCGGCTGGTTTCAACTACCTTATTCATACCGATAGCTTTACCAACTTTAATCACTGGAATATTTCGAGACAGTTTGAGGGCATGACGAATTGACATTGCACCACCAAAACTGTTGTCATAGTTACGAGGTCTATACCAACCGCTACCGTCTCTATAGCTGACTGAGGTATCGTAAACGATTGTATTAGGAGTATATTTACCAGTAGCAAATGCAGCGTAGTAAACAAAAGGTTTAAAAGCAGATCCGGGCTGTCTTTGAGCTTGAGTACCCCGGTTGAATTCGCTTTTTTTGGAATCTACACCACCAACTAATGCTTTGACGTAATGCGTGCGGGGATCTACAGCTACCAAAGCAATTTGGTTTTTGTATAAACCGCGTCTCAACAGTCGATAATGCCATTTTTTAACAACATCTTCGGCCATTTTCTGGAAATCGATATCGACGGTTGTTTGGACTCGCATACCGCCTTTTAGCAGTGCATCGCGACCAAATTTCTTGGCTAATTCTCGCGAAACTTCGTTTGTAATGTAGGGTAAAGCACTACCCCCGAAAGACCTAATTCTGCCCAGCTTAATCTCTTCTTTTAATGCAGTATCGTATTCTTTTTGGCTAATCCAACCCAAAGTCAGCATTCTTCTCAAAACTACTTCCTGCTGGAATTTGGCATTTTTCATGCTGGTAAATGGACTGTATTGCTCTGGAGCTTGGATTAAACCAGCCATCATCGCCGATTCAGCTAAAGTTAATTGGCTCGCTGACTTGTTAAAGTAACTGCGTGCGGCAGTTTGAACTCCATAGTTATTGTGACCCCAATAAACTTGGTTGAGGTACATTTCCAAAATATCGTCTTTAGAAAGAATTTGTTCGAGACGAATTGCTAATACAACCTCAGCTAACTTACGAGTATATTCGCGTCGGCGAGTAAGAAACAGGTTTTTCACCAACTGCATGGTGATAGTCGAAGCACCTTGACTAACTCCGCCAGTTGTATAGTTGGTAACAATAGCACGACCAACACCTTTGGGGTTAATACCGTGGTGAAAATAAAAATCGCTATCCTCACTTGCTAATACTGCTCGCTTTAGTTCTGGAGAAATTTTATCTCTAGTAACAACTTCCCGATTCGCTTCACCGTGTAAACTCGTAAGCAACTTACCCTTCATGTCATAAATGTAAGTTGTTTCTGAAGGAAAGAAATTGCGTAGCTGTCTGACATCTGGTAAATTACGGAAACTAATTGCTAAACCGACTAATCCTCCCGCTACAATAGAGCTTGTCAGCATTGTGGCAGCTAACAGAGTTCCGCCAGCTACTTGGCCGACTCCTTTGATAAATTCAAAGCCGGACGAAACCGGAGCCTGGGGCTGCTTTTTTTCAAAAGTCCTAGATGACACGGCTATCTCACTTCCTCACTTGTAAATAATAAGTCTAATTAATAAATGCAGGTCAAAGCGGTTGTTTTTTGTAATTATATTAGTTTGTTGTTTGGAGATATCTCTATCATTTATAGAGCGATCGCGACTAAGCTTACAACCAGAGTTAACACTATAAGTAGTAATTTCCTTCACTAGCATGGGGCATTCATTTTCTTGGCTACATCGGGGTACTGTAGAAATTTTCCCCCAAGGAGACAATTCCAATAAAGAATCCGAAAGTCTCGAAAAGCTTTTGGAAACATCTGAGAAACCTTTGAGAATTAAATTTGGAATCGATCCTACAGGTGCCGATATTCACCTTGGTCATAGTATACCAATGCGGAAACTACGAGCTTTCCAAGATGCTGGTCATACAGCAGTACTAATTATTGGTGATTTTACCGCTAGAATAGGCGATCCGTCAGGTAAATCTGAAACACGTCGTCAACTTACAGAAGAAGAAGTTGTTCAAAATGCGAAAAACTATCTAGAGCAAGTTAAACCGATTTTAGATTTTGACACCCCAGGTAGGTTAGAAGTACGTTATAACTCGGAATGGCTTAGTAAGTTGGATTTAGGACAAATTTTAGAATTACTTTCAACAATGACAGTGCAACAAATGTTAGCAAAGGAAGGCTTTGCCGAGCGCTATAAGAAAGAGAATCCTATTTTTATTCATGAGTTCCTATATCCATTGATGCAGGGCTACGATTCAGTCGCTGTTGATTCAGATGTAGAATTAGGAGCAACTGACCAAAAGTTTAACATTGCTGTCGGACGAGATTTGCAACGTCACTTCGGTAAAAAGCCTCAATTTGGCTTGTTGTTACCAATTTTGGTAGGTACCGACGGCGTTCAAAAAATGTCTAAATCTTTAAATAATTATGTAGCCGTTGCCGAACACCCTTCACAAAAGTATCAGAAATTACAAGCTGTCCCCGATGAACTCCTATCTGATTATTTTGAACTATTAACAGATTTAGATAAAGACAATTTGCCAGAAAATCCCAGAGAACGTCAACAATTATTAGCTAAACAAGTTGTAACTCAGTATCATGGCGAACAAGCAGCCATAGAAGCAGAAAAAGCTGCTGCTTCCGGAGGAAAAGCTGGTGAAGTTCCAGAATATTCCTTAGCTGAATTAGAATTCCCCATAAAACTATTTTATCTTCTTAATGCCAGCGGTTTATGTAAAAG
>CAYMZW010000435.1:0-6142 GCA_964395005.1 uncultured Rivularia sp. | reverse complement strand
TAAATTAATAGTGCGTTATAGTTTACGGCATAACGCATTCTGGAATTGCCAATGCTCCACTCCAAATTATCATTCCCAAGCATTAATAATACTCAGAGCAATATTTTGAAAATCATCTTCATTGCGAGTTACCAAGCAGCAATAGTTATAACGCTTAAGTAAACACTTTCTTGCTCAATATTATCAATCCAATCAATAACTTTTTCTGAAGGCTTTTTTGCTATTAATTCAGAAATAATACAGGTATCAAGAAGATATTTCATAATACGATATCTTCGCGAACATCGCTTTTATCTCTACTCAAATCCAAATCTTCCTCAACTAACGGTGACTCGCGAAAAAATTCAGATATCTTTTTTGACGCTATCATCTGATGATATTCTGTATAAGATAAAACTATTGCGACTTCAATACCTCTTCTAGTAATAACTTGCGCTCCTTCATCGATAGCTTTATCTACCACTTCACTAAATTTATTTTTTGCTTCTTGTATCTGCCACTGTTTTTCCATATTAATTATGCCTATCTAGCTTGTCTAGACATCTCTATTTATTGTAATTTATAAGCAATTACGAACGGCGTTTTAATAAACCATTAGTAAGCTAGAAAACAATGAAAAGCCAACAAGCATAAATCTTGTCCGCATATGTGATTACCAAACATATCTTACATGATAATCTAGTACTAAAATACTACAATATAGACATATAAGTAAATTTTGCGCGATCGCCGATATTGCAATAATTGAAGCTTATAGTTAATTGTTGGCGATGGTACGTTGCTGCATTTCTAATTTTGTAATCTGAGATATATCTTGAGTGCTGTAACACACCTTACAAGTATAATTATCAAGACTTAACTGATAATTAATACTTGATTAAATGAAAAATATTCTATTAACTTTACTTAAAATCGGCGGAATTTCTTTAGGGTTACTAATTTTCGCGATAGTCGTCTTTTATTTCTGGGCAAGCTCTAACGGTTATCCCCGTGAAAAGTATGTAGAAGTTGTCAATTACCCAGCTTCACCACCAACGACGAATAAAGATGAATTTACGATTATTACTTACAATATCGGCTATCTTTCTGGATTAACAAACAATCAAGCTGTTGATAGGGATAAAAAGCTGTTTGATGACAATTTAAAAACTGTTATTGATGCGCTTAAGCCATTAAATGCTGATTTTATTGGTTTTCAAGAAATTGATTTAGATTCAAAACGCTCCTTTAAAGTAAATCAAGTTTCAGAATTAGCAAAACCGCTTTCTTTCAATCAAGCAGCAATAGCTATTAACTGGGATAAAACTTACGTGCCGTTTCCCTACTGGCCATTTTCGGCTCACTTTGGCAGAATTTTATCTGGGCAAGCTATCTTAAGTCGCTATCCTATTAACAAAAACAGACGCATAGTATTAGATAAAGTAGCCAGCAAACCTTTTTTCTACAACGCTCTTTATTTAGATAGAGTCGCACAAGTAAGCGAAATTCAAATTGATAATCGTTCGCTTATTTTAATTAACGTACATTTAGAAGCTTTCGACGCACCAACTCGAAAGAAACAAACCGAATATGTTCAAAAACTGCTTTCGCAATACGTCGATAAATACCCAGTATTATTAATGGGTGACTTTAATAGTACCGTACCGCCAATACCTGAAAACCCGCAGCCAACAATTGATATTTTATTAAAAACAGCTTCAATTAAATCGGCTTTACCACCAGAAGCTTTGAATAATCCCCAAATCGCTACCTTTCCATCGGATAAACCAGAAGTTAAACTTGATTATGTTTTCTATACTCCTAAAAATATAGAAATCATTGAATGGCGCATAGTTGATGAAGTAAAACAAGCTTCAGATCATTTACCCGTATTAGTAAAATTTCGGTTTAAAGATTAGTAATTAAGAGATTAAGCAAAATAGAAAAGCTATTGAAACTCACATATAGATTCTGGCTTAATGGGACAAGTTGCGTTTTTAATCTGATTTTCTCGAAGCCTGAGTTTTGTTAAATTAGTTAATTGAGTAAGAGGTTTGATATTGCCTATTTGATTTTCTTCAAGCTCAAGCCAAATTAACTTATTCAATGCAGCAAGAGGCTTAGTATCGCTAATTTGATTATTATTAAGGTAAAGTGCAGTCAAATTAGGCAACTTAGTAAGAGGCTTAGTATCGCTAATTTGATTTTCATTAAGGTAAAGCGTATTCAAATTATTTAACTCAGCAACAGGTGATAGATTACTAATTTGATTTTCATCAAGATAAAGTGCAGTCAAATTAGTTAACCTAGCAAGCGGTGATAAGTCGCTAATTTTATTTCCTTTAAGGTGAATTACAGGCAGTTTAGTTAACCAAGAAAGAGGTTTAATGTCGCTAATTTGATTTTTACTTAAATCGAGCGAATTTAAATTAGTTAATTTAGAAAGGGGTTTGATGTCGCCGATTTGATTTTCCCTAAGCATAAGTTCTTTTAAGTTGATTAACCCAGCAAGAGGTTTAATATCGCTAATTTGATTTTTATTAAGGAAAAGTTGAGTCAAATTAGGCAACTTAGTAAGAGGTGTAATGTCGCTAACTTTATTTTTACTCAAATTAAGCAAATTTAAATTAGTTAATTTAGAAAGGGGCTTTATGTCGCTGATTTGATTATTTATAAGTACAATTGCTGTCAAATTAGTCAATTTAGCAATAGGTTTAATATCGCTAATTTTATTATTATCAAGCATAAGTACGTTCAAATTTGTTAACTTAGCAAGGGGCTTAATATCGCTAATTTCATTACCACTAAGCTGAAGCCAACTTAAATTAGTCAATCCAGTAAGCGGTGACAAATCGCGAATCTGGTTTTCATCGAGATTGAGTTTAGTTAATTTTTTCAACTTTTGCTCGGCTTTTACGCAATCTTGAGTAGCAGCTTTTTTTAACAAAACCTCAACTGTATGCTTCGTATCTTTGGGTAAAGTTAATTTCTGCTTGCACCATTGAGCAAAGCTTTTTGTCGATTCTTCATTTTGCTTTATTGGAGTTGCAGTAGCTTGTGTCGTTTTTACTACAGTAATCCAAACTAACATTGTACAAACTAAGCGTATAATTTTCATGTTATTTACTGCTTTGATATCAGTAATATTATTGAAATAGTTCACATATTTTAAATCAAATATCTATTTTGGCTAGCATTTACGGAAAAACTTATTCAGTTTTTTATAAATATTATTTCTGTAACCGCATATCATATTTGTAAAAATAATAAGTCACTCATCAATTAGTTAATAATAGGACTTAATATAGCCCCCCAAATTAGCGGGGGGTTGGGGGGATCTAAAATGTGTGGAACACGCTCCTGCACCGTTATCGCTGCGTAAGTCCTAAGTAAGTGAGAAATTAAAAGAAACATAAAAAAAACCCAAACCTATTCTCAATGCCCTTCAGCCAAATTCCCCATGCTCAACCTAAACAAATTACTAAATACTCAAAATTCAAAATTAGCTTGGCTACTGCGGTTAAAACTATTAGGGCTGCGAGCCGAGTTACAAGAAGCTTTGAAAACAGAAGATTCCGACTCCGGAAGCGATGCTTGTCGGGAACTTTTGCAGGAATTAGATGTAATTTTAGAATCTCAACAACTAAGTGACAATACAGAAGAAATTCCTACTTGGGAAGATGTTTTAGAACCAGTTTCAAACCAAGATACTCAGCTTAAACTAAAACCGATCGCACAAACTTTACTTTCCCATAAACAATTATCCCAATACATCGGCGTATATCAGTTTAACGGTACCAATGATGCTCAATTGTGGAACGAAATGCAACGATTGCTTTTGCGTATACCTGAAAAACAAGCCGATAAATTGCGATCGCAACTCTTCAATCAAGCAATTACATTAGGTGCAACCGAAGATAAATCTTTAGTACAACTTCCATTTCCTACCTCGGAACATATTTATTCAGGTTTGAAAGGTAATATTCAAGCTTCGGGATTGTGCTTTTCCAATCAAATTAATTTTGACGAGAGACTGCAAATTCAAAGAAGCGGTACAGAACTCGATCTTCTCGCTGGTATTGTTTCTATTTGTCTTAAATTTATCGAATTAGATCCGCATTTACACCATGCTTTAAGAAGCGTGGATAGATTTGGGGTTCGCTCTCTAAGGTTAACAGATAAACCTAAATACATTGCCGCATTAATAGAACGTTTCAACAAAGTAAAAGTTAATTTTGATACTAGTCCCTTAATTGCTTTACGTGCCAGAATTGATCTCGATGAAGCCATACATTCATTAACTTATTTACCGTGCGTCGATCGCTTTTCCTGGTGGGGAAAACTGCAACTCCAAGCACGTAGTACTTTAGAAACAGCAGCACAACAAGCGCGTCAAGCCGGTTATCAAATCCAAATTCGTCCTTTATGGGGAACTTACGCCGATATTTACCCTTTCTCAAAAGACGATTTACAAGTAGATACCGGAGGAATACCCGGAGAAGTTTCCGCTTGTGTGCGAGTTTACGCCAAAATCAACGACGAAATTCTTCCCGGAAGAGTATTATTTCGTGCCTCATAAGTTCGTAGCAAGGTTCGTAGTAAGGACTAAAGTCCTCTGATTTAGGAATAAATTCCTTACTACGAACTTCTTGCACCATTTTCGTAAAGCCTTCATAACCGCCTTGTAAGCCGGAGGCAATCTCTGTGAGAAATCAATCTTGGCTACATACAAAGTACGTTAAAACGCACTAAAATACCTGCTCAGTCTTCTTTAGAAGACTTTGTGTATTAGCCTGAGAATTTATTCTAAGGCGGTTGTTGAGAATGCTGCAAGATGTGAGTTACTACGAACTTTAATTACCTAACCGTAGCAACTTCTTTACCTAAATCTTGAAACATCGGGGTACTCAAATATCTTTCCCCAAAGGAAGGCTGAATCATCACAATCAAACGTCCTTTATTTTCCGGGCGCTTGCCGATTTCAATGGCCGCACATAAAGCCGCACCGGAGGAAATACCGGATAGTATTCCTTCCTCTTTTGCCAAACGTCTTCCCATCGCCATCGATTCTTCATCGGTGACGGCAACTATTTCATCAATCAAATCCTTGCGTAAAACGTCTGGGATAAATCCGGCACCTATACCTTGAATTTTATGTGGCCCTGGTTGCCCACCAGCTATAACGGGACTGTTTTTTGGTTCTACTGCAACTACTTGAAAACTGGGCTTGCGTTGCTTTATGGTTTCGGCAATTCCGGTAATTGTTCCACCAGTACCAACACCAGCAATCAGAAAATCAACTTCTCCATCGGTGTCTTCCCAAATCTCTTCTGCTGTAGTTTCGCGATGGATTTGGGGATTTGCTGGATTTTGGAATTGCTGCAACATAAAAGCATTTTCTGTGTTGGCCACAATTTCTTCGGCTTTAGAAATTGCTCCCTTCATTCCTCCTTGGGCTGGGGTTAATTCCAAACTTGCACCGTAAGCTTTGAGCATCGCTCGTCTTTCCATACTCATGCTTTCAGGCATTGTCAAAATTAACTTATAGCCAAGAGCAGCAGCTACCATAGCCAATCCAATTCCCGTATTACCCGATGTAGGCTCTACCAAAATACTTTTTCCAGGTTGGATTAAACCTTGTTCCTGTGCCGTTTTGACCATATTCGCAGCAATACGATCTTTTACAGAAGCTGCTGGGTTCATTCCTTCCAATTTCACCACAATTCTAGCGACACATCCAGCTTCTTGGGGAATTTTATTCAATTCAACTAACGGAGTTCTACCGATAAGTTGAGTTACATCTTTAGCTATTTGCATTTTGTTCTACCAACATTTTCCTTAATCATAAAATATTTATCTTTTTTTATGAATTTAAAAAATTAAGAAAAATAAAAATAAATTACTTTTGATAATTGCAGGGAATAGGGAATAGGCAACAGGGAACAGAGAAAAATCACTATTAAAAATAATTCTGTTGTAAATACAGCATAAACTTAATAGATTTTTTTTAAATTGTATATTCTGTATACTTTATAACTGGAATATCTATTTATGGAATTTCAGAAACCCGGCTTTTTAAAAAAACCGGGTTTCTATAATCTCGCATAACTTCTACTCCCTACTCCCTACTCCCTACTCCCTACTCCCTACTCCCTACTCCCTA
>CAYMZW010000434.1:0-6157 GCA_964395005.1 uncultured Rivularia sp. | reverse complement strand
ACTCTACCATTAATTTCCACTAAGCCAGTATCAGGTTTAATTAAACCTGCAATAATTCTTAGTAAGGTAGATTTACCACTACCATTTTTTCCTACTAAACCGATAGATTCTCCCCGTCGCAATTGAAAACTGACATCCTCAAGCGCCCAAAATTCTTTAGAACGCAGATCTTCACTTTTTTCCCGCAGCCCTAATACCTCAGAAGCGATATCTTGAACGCCATAGAGCAAAGAACGCTTTAAATCTCGACAAAACTTTTTAGAAACCCCATTAACTGAGAGAACAATTTCACTATCGTTATTCGGTGGCTTTTCTGATATGTCTTCTTTATTGATGCTTATCATAATTATGAACTCATCCTCTCAACTACATAGGGCATTGCTAAACGATAGATAATCCAAGCAAGTAGTAATCCGATAATTGAGATTAAACTTGCTATCCAGAACCCTTGAGAATTAGTAATTACACCTGTTGTCGCTAATTCCCGCGTTGTCACTAATAAAGGCGTAACGGGATTAAATTTAACAATGCTACCAAATATTCCCTGACTCGGAATTGGGTAAACAACTGGGGTAAGGAACAGCCAAAAGCTAGTTACCAAACTAATACCCATTGAAAAATCTCGGTAAAGTGCGCTCATTGGAGCTAATAGTAAACCAATGCAACTTCCAAGCACTACTAGATGAATTAAGGCAACTGGTGCTAAGATTACACTCCAAGTTACTGGTATTTTAAACCAGATAAATAAACCTAAAATGAGAATCAGCTTGATGCCAAAGTTAAAAAATACTTCACCAAGTTTGGCAAGAATCAGGGCTTCACGAGGAAAGTTGATTCTTGACAACATTGTTTTTGCTGATGCTACTGCTTGAATCGGACCTTGCAATGCTTCTACAAATGTTTGCCACAAAGTCATACTAAACATAACGTAGGCTGGATAGGGAATATCTGTGTCACCAATATTCACAACTCCACCGCTTTTAGCAAGTGTAAAACCTGTTGCCATAACTATTGGAGGTATAAATGCCCAGAATATCCCTAAAAATGATTGACGGTATTTAGCACTGATATCCCTAATTAAGAGTCGCCATGCTAATTCTCTTGATGCAAGTAAATCTCGCCCCATATCCTTAAATAGGCTTATGGGATTCCGCATTCTACTTTTAGGGTGATACACTACTCTGGCTGATGAGCGTATGATTCCATGTGAAGTTGAACTTTTATCTTTTCTCAAAAACCGCTGGCTCTTATGAGTCATAATATTTATAAATAACCTCTTAAACAATTTAGAGCGAATGAATTGACTCTTTTAATTACAGTCAATATTTCTCCCCTAATTTGGGATAGGGGTTCAGAGGTTAAGGGTGTACCTCACCCAACGCTAAAACTACTATAAAATTACAGTTACTTCCCTTGCTTCCGCTCTACACTAAAGCTGATAATACAATTCGTAATAGAGTTGTATTATTGTCGAAGTCTCAAATATGATGGTAAATACAATCACCTGTCCCAAGGTGTATTAATTGTCTAAATTAACACTTACTTGGTGATAATTGTGCCATATATCTTCTAGTGTTTTTAAGCAATTCTGGAATCTTCATTAGAATTTATATTAGTAATTAATCATTAATTTTATCCTTGATTAGTGTATCAATTGTTGCTGCTAGGTTACGGCTGCTTGCGATCTAAGTAATTAAACATAGAAGACATGAAGCTTGTATTAAGTTTACATTTTCTAAACACCACAAAGGTTTGAACACAGAGAATTTAACTTGAACTCAATACAATATGATGCACACAAATAATATCTCTTTAGTTCGACTTTATACCTTTATAATTGATTTAATCAAGCAGTATAAATAACAATATCTCTCAAACTTTCAAATAAAACACGACGGTTTTTTATAATTTCGGTTGATTTGGGGATGTTGAAAAAATCACAGTTCGTTAAAATCCAGGAACCATTAAAGAGGCTTAGTTTTCGAGGTTCTATTAAATTAGGTCGAAGAGAAGATAATACTCCTCCTCGACCTACTCAATGTCTAAATACTTTAATTTTTACGATACTGTAAAAAATAACGTTGTTTAGTTGATTTATAGCTTCTGTTAAAAAGTCAAAATCAACCAACGCTATAACGTATTTATACTCATATGCTACGATGGCGATCGCTCTCACAGTGAAAGTAATCACCAGAATCGCGTTGCATATCGCTTGTTAATCCAATTCTCTTGCAGCATTATTTAGTGATTGATTAGAATTTATTAATTGCTTCATCGCCAACCACATAAATGGTGGAATAGTCTTTGTATATCTACCCCAAAGACGACGAGGCTCTTGCAACCATCGATATAGCCATTCAAATCCAGACTCTCTGACTATACGAGGTGCCCTTTTATGAAGCCCTGCATAAACAGGGAAAGCACCACCCAAGCCAATCATTACAGCATGAATTTTATCTTTATGTTGAGCCATCCACTTTTCTTGTTTTGGACAGCCTAAAGATACAAATACTATACCTGCACCACTTTGATTAATTTTTTTAATCAATGCTTCGTCTTCACTTTCAGTAAGGGGACGAAATGGTAAGGGTTCCATTGCAGCAATATTCAATTCAGGATATTCTTCCTTTAACTTGCTCCTCATTCCGGAAAGAATTTGTTTTTGAGAACCTAGAAAAAATACACTGACATTCTGCTTTGGTGCTGATGTACATATAGAAGCTAAAATATCTAACCCTGCAACTCTATCTTGAGAAGTTGCTCCTAATTTTTTCATCATCCAAACTAAGGGCATTCCGTCTGGAGTCACCATATCGGCATTTTTTAATACACCGGCGAATTCCGGATTCCAGTGTGCTTCCATTAGCATATGTACATTTGCTACACATACCGTCTTACTTTTATATTCGCTTGCCCACTGAAGAATAGTTTGTATTTGCTCGTTTAAACGCAAAGCAGTAATCGGAAAATCTAGTACTTTCCGAGTCGGCAGAGCAACTGCCTTCACCATAGGTCACTCCTTGTGTAACAACTAAAATAGTTAAGAATATTCGACCAAACTACTGATATAGAAAAAGTTATGTTTTAGCCCAGCCTTACTAGCTTAAAACTTAATGAATGGTCGGCACTTGACACAGGTTGATGCAGTGGCTCTTAGTGTTAACTTTAGCTTCCCTGGTAATTATTGAATCACTTGATATTACAGTATATTAATTTACTCGTAAAAAACAGCACTTTCAGTTTTTTTGAGTAAACTTTATATTAACTTTACAATTTTTCTAACTAAAGTTCATATGAACATTACAATTACTGCAAATTATACTTACAAATACTAGTCAAGAATTTAATAAAAAACGTTAACGACTATAAAATAGTGATTACATAATCGTATTATTGCTTATGATAATTAATGTTTATTAAAATAATATTAAAAACACATATTCTGTTTATACAGACATATTGATTAACTACAAAACATACTTAGTTTTCAAACAGTTGTATTCAATATAGTTAATTTGATTACAAATAAACACAAAAAAAAGGGAGGAAGATTGATTGTTCTTCCCCCTGTCTATTATTGTTCCCATTGTCTTGTTTGTTATCTTCTTTCAATCTTTTCCGTAACATTTGCTGCTGTTTCTTGAGTTGTCGTTTTCTCGCAGCACCGCCTTTACCTTTATCGTTTCTCCCTTGTCGGCGAGGAGACTCCCATCTTTTGAGTCGCATAATTGAATTGTCTCTTTTATTTTATTAACAGTAAATTTTTATCGATATTATATAAAGTATAGCACAATAGAAAGACTCAAATTAGAACTAATTTTTTAGTTCTATTTTTATTAATGCTAGATAAGTCGAGCCCCTCCCAATCGATAAGTTAAAATAATCTATATTAGCTATACTTAATTCTGAATGTTGCTAATATTTAAACTATTTATTTATCTGATATGAATGAATTATAAGCATAATATCCACAGTTTTAGCCCTAAACGGATCTGATGGTAGTATAACATCATATTTAAGCTAAATAGCTGTTATAACACAATCGATAGTTGCTCCCGTGCCGATGGTTATTCACGTGAAAAAAGAGATGATTAGAATAAATCTCAAACAGTTTTTCATCGTTACTTTGAGTTATAAAAAATAAAGCTAGTATTAGTATAGATACATTGCTTCATTTCGGTTTTCCGGAAATGAATGTATAACTTTTTTACCCGCATTATAAATTTATTTAATCTGGTACATAGACAACCGCAATAAGAAATAAGGTATTTAAGTAGCTACAATCTTTGCAAACCCCTGCTGTACATTGAACGCAAATGCTTGCTGTTTTGGTATATACAAGGGTATTGCTGTTCGATCTTGCATCCCCTTGATTTGTCGCAAATTTTGTCGCAAATTTTGTCGCAAATAATATATATAGATTGGAAAAGCTTTCCTAAATACAATCAGGAAAGCTTTGGGTACAATATCTTATTTTTTACTATTCTATATTTTATATGGGCCGGGAGAGACTCGAACTCTCACACCTTGCGGCGGCAGATTTTGAGTCTGCTGCGTCTACCAATTCCGCCACCGGCCCTTGGGTTCAACTTCACCATTATACCCTATTTTTTCGCAAAGCAACAATTTTTCATAATCTTTGCTGCTTGCCCATCTGTCAATTTCTCTGGCACGCAGTACTGGTACGGGATGCGTTAATTGCGCGGTTCTAGCAGTTTTAACCATTTCTCCTAGTTCGTTCTTACTAATATCGTCGTAAGCGCGGGCTTGTTCGATAAATGCATCAAGGTTAAGTTGTGGAGCTATCGTTGGTGAACCACCTGCCAATTTCATCAATACTGACATTACTACTTTGGGATCTTGGGTTGCTAACAAGGCAGCGCGATCGCAAGTAAATTCGGCGCAACGAACCCATTCTAAAAGCTGTGCTTGAATTGCTTGTGCCAAAACTGCACCAACATTAGGTAAAGCTGTGGCCGCTAATATTAATATATTTACTGGAGTTAAATAAACGCTATGGTCGCACTTAAGATGTCCTAACTCATGAGCAATGACTGCTTGAGTTTCTTCTGGTGTGAGCATATCAATTAAGGAAGTATGCACCACGACAAAGGGTTGCTTACCTCGCATGGCAAAGGTATAAGCATTAGGAGCAGGATGTTGTTTAATGTAGAGTTGCGGAGGCTCAATATCGAGTATCTTGCAGGCTTGAAGCAAAAGTTCATTTAAATGTGGTAGCTGTTTATCACTCACCAAAACGCTAGAAGCAATATTTTCTACATAAAAAACTTGTTCTGCTAAGGGGCCTAATAGATTCCGTACCATCATATCTAAACCTGGAATCTGCTTAAGCGCGGTTGTTGCCTCTTTATCAAGGGGATGGCGGAAATTATCCGCTTTAAGACCAATTAATGGGGATTTTGCAATTAAAGACATGGGGGATGCGGACTCTACAGAAAGGAAACTACGTTTCGGGGCTAGTCAAACAGCCCCTCAAAAATAGTATAACTACAACTATGGTAGACGAGCTGCCCCGCCTACCTTTGTTGTAGTTATGAGTTATGAGTTATGAGTTATGAGTTATAAATTCAAAACTTCCAACTTCCGCGTGATTATCAAAACCAACTCAAGCAATTAGCTAGAAATAGAAGCAGTACCATTAGTTTCAGGACTTTTTGGTTCGATTGCCGGTGCTTGTGCTTGAATGTCTTCTACACGCTCGATTCTTGCTCCTAATTTCTGTAATTTTAAATCGAGTCTATCGTATCCACGGTCAAGGTAATTTAATCCTTTGATTGTAGTTTCACCATTTGCTGCTAAAGCGGCCACTACCATCGCAGCAGCAGCGCGTAAGTCAGTACCTTCAACGGGTGCGCCGGATAATTCCGATACTCCTCTAACAAAAGCAGAGTTGCCTTTGACGCGAATATCTGCTCCCAAACGATTCAACTCGGAAGCGTGACGCAGACGATTTTCAAATACGGTTTCATTAATGATGCTATCGCCTTGTGCTACCGCTAGCAAAGACATGAATGGCGCTTGCATATCGGTGGGGAAACCCGGATGAGGCAAAGTCTCAATGTCTGTTGCCTTTAAAATTTGTGCTGGTTTGATACGCAAAGAGTTAGCGTTTTCTTCAATTACAGGAACTCCGATT
>CAYMZW010000433.1:0-6212 GCA_964395005.1 uncultured Rivularia sp. | reverse complement strand
CTATTCCCTACTCCCTACTCCCTACTCCCTACTCCCTACTCCCTACTCCCTACTCTTTAATTAATCTTTCAGAGCTTGTTATCTATTAAGCCGGAAATCAGCATACTATACTGGTAACTTATATAACCAGATATTATGTATTTACTGCTGAATAATGCAAATGCTGTTAAATAACCGCTATCAAATTATTAAAACTTTGGGAAGTGGCGGATTTGGTGAAACTTTCTTAGCAGAAGATACTCAAATGCCTTCTCAACGGCGCTGTGTAATCAAACAGCTAAAGCCGATTGAAAATAATCCGGCTATTTATCAATTGGTGCAGGAAAGATTTGCACGGGAAGCAGCAATTTTAGAAGAATTGGGAGGAGTCAGTCAACAAATTCCGAGTTTATATGCTTATTTTTCTTTGGAAGAAAAGTTTTACTTAGTTCAGGAATGGATTCAAGGTGATACTTTAACTGCCAAACTTCAACAGCAGGGTTTGTTTAATGAAAGCAGCGCCAGAGAAATCTTATCAAATATTTTGCCAGTTTTAGAATTTGTACATCGCAAACGCATCATTCACCGCGATATCAAACCAGATAATATTATTTTGCGACATAGCGACGGTAAACCCGTACTCATAGATTTCGGTGCTGTGCGCGAAACTATGGCAACAGCAGTAAATTCTCAAGGAAGTCTTACCCGTTCGATTGTAATAGGTACTCCTGGCTATATGCCGAGCGAACAAGCTGCCGGTAGAGCCGTTTATTCAAGCGATTTGTACAGTTTGGCATTAACGATTGTTTATTTGCTCAGTGGCAAATCACCCCAAATATTAGAGACAGATTCCCAGACAGGAGAAATTATTTGGGTTTCCGAAGTTAGAAATATCAGCCCCTCATTAAAAACAATCATAAATAAGGCGATCGCCTATCATCCACGAGAGCGTTATTCGAGCGCTTTAGAAATGCTAGAAGCTTTGCAAAATTCAGCTAATCCAATTGCAGCTACCTTACCTTTTCAAGATCGAACAATTAGTTATGATGCATCAACGATTGTAGATGATACAGCACAAAATTTATCCGAGAAAGTTACGAAATATCAAGCAGATAAACCATCTAAAAAATTAGGTTTTTTATCTTTGAGCGCAATCATTGGTAGCATTATCGGAATACTTTCTATAAGTGCTTTCTGGTTATTAAGACCAAAAAATATTACATCTCAACCTCAAGTTAAAGCGATTATCACGGAACCCGAAGATCCTAAAAAAAACTTACCCAAACCTGATATTAAAATTGAAAATGATTTTTCTTGGCTGTCTTCTAAAACAGCAACCGATGCAGATTTGGATGGTATGGATGGTTATACATTAGACATCATGAGAAATTCAATTTTTGCTCGTCATGGCAGGCGTTTCAGCAATCCAGGTTTGCAAGAATATTTTAATAAACAACCTTGGTACGTTCCTAAATATTCACCTCAAGAATTTCCCTCTAATTTGCTTTCAGACTTAGAACGTCGAAATGTAGAATATATTTCCGAATATCAGGATAGAACAAATAAAAGATTTTTTGTAAAATGATTTATTTAATGATTGGGAATTAGTAATTGGTAATCGGTAATCGGGCATTGGGCATTGGGCATTGGGCATTGGTAATTGGTAATTGGTATTTGGTAATTGGTAATTGGTATTTGGTAATTGGTAATTGGTAATTATTACTCTCTACTCCTAACTCCCAACTCCTAACTCCCAACTCCTAATTCCTAACTCCTAACTCCTAACCCCATCCGTTGCCCAACCCCATCCGTTGCCCAACTCCCCATTCCCCATTCCCTGTTCCCTACTCCCTACTCCCTACTCCCTACTCCCTACTCAAAAAATATCCTTACGCTTTTGCAACCAAAAAGCAATTGTTAAATAAACTAATGTATGTAAACCTAAAATTCCCCAATTCAAAGCTAAATTTTCCCAAGTTGCATCATAAACTGCTGTGGGTTCAAAAGGTCGAACTGCGGTACTACCATCGGGTAATTTAATTGCTTCGGGAACCATTGCGTTAATATTAATTAAGCTACCGTAAGCTCCTATCGACCAACGACTTAACATTAACCAAGAAGTTGTTTTTGCGATTCCTTTTATCTCAAATAAAACTCCGGAGAAAATGATTTGAGGTATTAATAATAAAGGTAAAGCGCTATTCGCTTGAGAAGCATTTTTTACAACTGCTGAAACTAATAAACCCAAACTCATACTAGTTAACAGCGTTAAAAAAGTTGTAATTGATAATCCTAATATCCAAGGAATAATTTCTGGTTGCGGCGATTTGAATAACAACAGAATTACCACAGAGATCAATACTGTTTGTAATAAAGCTAAACCAGCAAGAATGATTAATTTGGAACCGAGATAAGCAAATAAACCTAAATTAACTAATCTTTCTCGGAAATAAATAGCGGCTTCTTTAACGATTTCTTGCAGCGAACTTGAAAGCCCTACCCATAAAGCCGCACAGGTAAACACAAACAATACCCGTAATGCTAATGGTGCTAAATTAGCATCTGGACTATCTGGTAAAACAAAAGGATTTTTATCGCCAAGAGCTACGGTAATTAAAGCAATGCCTATTGGTGCCGTTAATAGCGCCAAAATCAAATTAATGCGATCGCGCTTTTGAATATTGAAATATCTTTGTGTAAGAATACCTAACTGTTTTGTAAAAATAAGAGCGGAATTACGTTTATCAATTTTTTTCGGTTGTGATGTTTGATTTCCTGGGCTGAGATGGTTGGTTACATAGCGACGAAAATCTTCCGAACTGTGAAATATTTCTGCTACATCAATAACATTTTCTGGTTTTTCTAACCTGTTATAAATATCGGCAAAGTCTTCAACAACTCCGAAAAATCGCAAGCATTCACCGGGAGGGCCGAAGTAACATAAACGACCACCTTGTCCGAGAAATACAACGCGATCGCATAATTTGATATTTGCTGTAGCATGAGTAACTAAAATTACGGTTCTTCCTTGATTTGCCAACTTCCGCAACAGCTGCATCATTTTTTTATCCAAACCTGGATCTAACCCGGAAGTCGGTTCATCTAAAAAGAATAATTTGGGATCTGCAAGCAATTCTACCCCAATACTTACCCGTTTTCTTTGCCCTCCGCTCAATTCGCTTATCAAAGCATCCCGACGATGGGACATTTCCACATCTGATAAAGTTTTTTCAACTACTTTGTTTACATCAATATCTGGTGGTAGTCGCAATTTCGCAGCGTAGGTAAGAACTTGAGCAACAGTTAATTGACGGTGAATAATATCATCTTGGGGTACATAACCAATTTGAGTGCGGTAAATATTAAAATTGTTGCGTAAATCTTCGCCATTCAAATAAACTACACCCTCAGTTAATTTTTCCGTTCCTAATAAAGAACGCATTAAAGTAGATTTACCAGCACCGCTACCTCCTACCAAACCTACAAGTTGCCCAGGCTCAATGGCACAAGAAATATCGTCCAAACGCCGCTTACCATTACTTACAATTACCAAATTGCAAGCATCCAAGCGAATTTTATTTCCTTTATCGAGTATCTGTAAATCGGAACCACGCAGTACTAAACTATACGGCCCAATGCGGATTGTAGAGCCTTGACTTAAAGCTTTGCTTCCTTTAATTCTTTCTCCATCAACAAACACACCGTTAGTACTAAAATCTCGGATAATGTAGCATCCTTGAGTATCTGTATCAATTGTGGCATGATGGCGGGATACCGTAGGAGCATCCAAAGTTAAATTAGCTTTATCATCTCGTCCTAGTGATACGGAACCATTTTTTAATGAAACACAAAGCTGCTCTACCTTAACTTCGGTAACGGGTTGTTTGGGGTTGTTGTATTTCAAAAACGCCTGGTTATCGGGATTTTGTCCAATCTGAATTTCGATTCCGTTGGTAAGTAGAAAACCACTCTCTGAAGTGATGCGACTGCGATTTATATAAAGTCCGTTAGTGCTAGGTTGTTTTCCATCACCATCATAGATACGGTAATTGTCCCCTTCTCGAAATAATATAGCTTGGCAACGTCCTACAACCTGCCAATCACGAGGAACAACCAAATCTGCAAAACTAGGATCGCGTCCAAATTTATGTTCGCGGTTTATTAATGGTAGGTTTAAAATATGTCCTTGATGATTCAGTTCTAAATAAGGATTATCAATTAGCGTGACGTTTCCTGCTTGATTCATTAGTTATAAATATTGAACGAAAAAAAAATATTGGCTTTTTTATACAAAAGAATAATTGAATAACTTCATAAGCCGCATCTAATTTATACCAATATCCGATTAAAATCAAAGTTTTATTCCGATGCAATTTGCCTCTAGTTCCTGCAAATAAAACACTATTTTAGGATGATTTTCAATCGTAAAACAGTTAAATTATCTTATCGCTATAGTACTGTCGCATCATAAATATCAACCTAATTTGTGGTGCATCCTAAATTTAGGAGTAAAATATATGACTGTGTTCCTGTTGGCTTACTAGGGTTAAATTTATACAAATGCTGCTTAACAACCGCTATCGGATTGTTCAGACTTTAGGAGGTGGTGGATTTGGAAAAACTTTCCTAGCAGAGGATAGCCAAATGCCTTCTCGCCGCCATTGTGTAATAAAACAACTGCGACCAATTCAAGACAATCCAAAGGTTTACCAATTAGTAAGGGAGCGATTTGGACGCGAAGCAGCAATTCTAGAAGAACTCGGTGATGGTAGTTCTCAGATTCCCAGACTATATGCTTACTTTAGCGAGAATGGGCAATTTTACCTAGTGCAAGAGTATATCGAGGGCAAAACTCTTACACAACTAATTCAAGAAAAAGGTTTGATGGATGAAAATTCTGTCAAAAAAATTTTAATTAGTATTTTGCCAGTTTTAGACTACGTACATTCCAAAGGAATTGTTCATCGAGATATCAAGCCAGAGAATATTTTAATTGATATTAATGCTCAACCCATACTCATAGACTTTGGTGCAGTCAAAGAAAGTTTAGGAACTATCATGACTCCTTCAGGGAATGCAACAAAGTCAATAGTTATCGGCACGCCGGGATTTATGGCAACCGAGCAATCTGTTGGAAGGCCGATGTTTGCCAGTGATATATATAGTTTAGGATTGACTGCAATTTATTTGCTTACGGGTAAAATGCCCCAAGAGTTAAGCACAGATCCTTATACTGGTAAAGTATTGTGGCGGCAGTATGCACCATCACTCGAAGATAATTTTGCAGATATTTTAGACAGAGCAATTGGGTTTGATGCTAGAGAAAGATTTAAAACTGCCAGCGTTATGCTGCAAGCGTTGCAAACTGGGATTTTAAGTGTGCCTTCTGTGCCTTCAAAGGTTTACCACACGGCTAATTTAGATACCGTCGCTCCTCAAACTCACTTAAATACCGTTGCTCCGGGCGCTACCTTACCACCTCAAACTCATTTAAATACAGTTGCTATTGCACCACCATCTTCAATTCAATATAGCCATCGAGGAAACGGTAAAGGAATTCTTCTTGGTAGTTTAATTGTAGGTAGTTTAATTGGTGCATCAATCATTGCCGGTTTTGCTTTAAATCAGCAGTCACCACAACCTCAAATAATTACCCAACAACCACCACAACCAACCATTACACCCAAGCCAACTCCAGAAAAATTAAATAAACCCCAAGCAACACCAACACCCAGCGTAATACCAATAATAAAACCAACTTTTACTTTGCCACCAGCAACCTCACCTAATATAGCTCCACAAATTACAACACCCATCAAACCACAACCTCCTCAAATAATTAACCCCGCTCCAAAGCAAATTCCCCCCCAGCCAACTCCCTTATCTCCACCCGGAGACTTTATTGAGCCACAAATCCAACAACCAATTGAGCAACCATCGCCAGCACAAACAGTCGAAAATTATTTCTTAAATATTAATCAAGGGCAGTATAAAACCGCTTGGAATCAGCTATCTCAACAATTCAAAGATAACAAGCGTCTTCATCCTAATGGCTATTTTTCTTATCTAAATTGGTGGAGGGGAAAAGTTAAAAACGTGAATATTCAACAAATAAGCATTTTGGAAGCAAATACAGATACAGCTACAGTCGATGCTTCCTTGAATTATTTGATGAAAAATGGTCGTATCATCCCACGTACAGTGCGTTTCTTCTTATCATGGGATGCTCAAAA
>CAYMZW010000432.1:0-6218 GCA_964395005.1 uncultured Rivularia sp. | reverse complement strand
ATTTGGGCAGCGCGGGATAGGTTGGATGAAGAGGGGTAATTGCTTATATATCCGCCTTGGAATTAATTTGAAATCAGTTTCAAGACTGTATCGGCAATTTCATCAACTTCACAATACCCCCATTAATAACCTGTATTTTTAACTCGTAACCTTTCATCAATAACATCCCAACAAGTGGATCGCACTCAGCCTCATCAATTGGAATTGTTAAAAACTGTCCATCCCAAACTACCGTTGCTTCATATATATCAAAAATACTTTCGCTACCATCTGCTAGTAATGCTCTTCCGCGTCTTTTCCAATTAAGTTGTAGTTCAGCAATCAAATCTGGAGGTAAGCAAAGCCACCCATCAAAACCTGTATCTATAACTGCATCTCGTTCGTGTAGCTTTCCTTGTTTATCGCAAATTGCAATTGGAATAATTGGCTCGTAGTCAGCATTAACTTTCCCTATTATCATCTTGTTTTTGCTTTTTGAGTGCGATTAGCACCAAACTGACGAACATACCTAGAACCAACTTTTATAATCCAAATTTGTGCGCTTGGATAACGTTTCTCAAGACGATTACAAACTGAAATCTCATCATTATCTATTTCCCATGCACCTGTAGTAATATCGATCGCGACTATCTTACCTTGACTATCTGCTTGGAGTTGTGGATAAATATCGCGTGTATAAATTTCATCCCCCAGTCGTCCAAATTCTTCTTTACTGTATTGTGGTTTTGTGGCTGCCATATCTAGGTTGCTGGCTTTTACAATGTCTGACAACTATATAAATATAACGTTTTTTGATTGAATCTAATACAGTTGAAAGCCTTAAATCAGAAAAACCATCATTCCCAAGGAACGGCGATCGCCTCCCTAGAAAAATATAATGATAAGCAGTAATGTAAAATTACATTCTTCTAACTTTCCTAGAAATAAAAAAGGAACCATAATATGCAAGCTTACAAAGCCAAAGGTAAAATTGACGCAACAGGTAATTTAGTAGTTACGCAACCTATTGAAATACCACCCGGAAATGTGGAAGTAATTATTTTACAGGTAGCTGATGAAGTTGATTCCACAGAAACCGCCAGCGAATCACAAACAGAAATATCTAAAAGACCAACAAAAATCAAAGCTTTGCAAGGTTGGTTTGAAAAAACAAAACCCGCTCCTGCTGATTTCGATGCTTCGGAAGCCAGATGGGAAGCTTTGAAGGAGAAACACAATCTATGAAAGTCCTGCTTGACACTAATATTATTGTGGATCTTGCCCTTGAAAGACAGCCGTTTTTTAGCAATAGTGAAACAGTTTTATCGTTTATCGAACAAGAACAAATTGAAGGTTATATCTCAGCTTCTTCTTTTGGCGACCTTTTTTACATTATCCGTAGAGAAAAAGGTAAAGAGTTAACCCTTGAATTCTTAAGGGAAATAGCAACTTTCTGCCAAGTCGCTACGGTAAACCAAGCTACAATTTCAATGTCGCTTGCTAGCAATTTCAAGGATTTTGAAGACGCAATTTTATACGGTGCTGCGGTACTTAATAATTTAGATGCTATTATTACTCGCAATCAGAAAGACTTCCCGGTTACAACTCCACAAATTTTAACACCCGAACAATTAATTCAAGAGTTAACATCTGCGTAAATCTATATGAATACCCAATTAGACTCAACCGAAATAAATCAAAAACAGCAACTTCTTAAAGATTACGAACCCGCACAAAAAGCATTAACTATCTTAGAACAAAATAACGGCAATTTTAATACTGCTTTCGACGAACTTTGGACTGAAAAATTCGGTACGGATACTTACGATAAAAAATCTCTTTGGCAATCTACTTTAACTGTACTTCGCCAAGAACTTTGCGGTGATGAAGGTTTCCAAGCTCAATTTAAAGAATATAGTAAAAACCCTAGTAGCGCTCCATTACTTACCGGATTAATTATTTCTATTACAAGTTTATCTGGTATACCTTTAGATCCAGCTATTTCAACAGTTGTTGTTTTATATTTACTCAAGGTGGGATTGAAGATTTTTTGCGAATATACCGAACCTGAAAATAAAAATTAATATTCAAACTAAGCCATTACCCGCCTTGGAATAATCTAGGCTTATATACAAAGATGTTCGTAAAGCGGTTGAAACCGCACGGCATTTGCACATTCAGGAAACCTGGTGCAGCAATGGCTTGTCTAAACAAGCGAAACCCGTCTGCACGGGTTGATTTTATTAGTCCACGGAGGTGGACTTTGCTTTGTGTAGTAGCGAATTATATTCGCCGGAGACTTTTAAAACTGAGGAAAGGAAAATATTGGAGACTTTATAAGAAATCTTTTACCGGGAAGCAAGTAATGCTCTGAGCAAAAACAAAAAAAGTGCATAACCTTAACTCGCTCAGAATTAATAATTAATGACAGCTAAGCAAAGTCATGGGAGCAAATGTGTAACAGAAACATTTGGTTAAATTTACTTAGTCATTTAATATGCCCTCATATACTAATGATTATAAAACGATGATTAATCCATCAATATATTGGACATTGGTAAAAATTGGTGCTGCGAGCGATCGCCAAGTACAGTTGATTGCTTCAGCAGAAACTTTTTTTAAGCAGGTAATTGCTGTGACGAATGTTGACAATCTTTCTAATGATGAAATTCAGTCGCGGTTATTAAGTTTATATGGCGATCGCAACCTTAACGCACAACGTTGTCTGCTATGCTTTATTTCTTGGGAAATCGAAAAGGCTTGCTTGAATTTAGAAAAGCAGTTTGGCGCTGCTGGGGGTTTCACAAGTCGCGATTTACTTCCTTATGTACTTGATGATGATGGCAAGTTGCAGCCGAATCAGCTTTATCAATGCTATTCTTTACAAATTTTAGATAGTTTTGATATCAATCAAAGTAGTTTATCATCTTGGACAAATAGAAAGGTAAAACAGCATCCTGGTTTAAGTAAATTTTTATTGGAATGTGGAATTTATCTTTTGAGTGATTGGGCAATTCTTAATGATACTCAGCCAAAACAATTGGAACGTATTTTGAGTCAATTTCATTTATTAACTGTTACAGAAATTCAAGAATATAAATGTTTATTACAGAGTTACCATACAGTTTATCGTGCCCAAAGGTTACAGCAACGTAAATCTAGAAAGACAACTAAATGTCAACCACCAACAATAGAACAATTGCAGCAAATTAGCGATAAATCTGGTATTGCTACAGATAATTTAATGGCACAATTGCTACAATTAGCCGGATATCTGCGACAATATAGAATTCACGTTAGAGGTGGTTCCTTAGCTACAGAATCTATAGATAATAATGAAGTAAATAATTCTAATGCTTTTGATAATATAAATCCTACCAATAGCGAAGAAAATCAAACCAGCGAATTTTTAAAGTTATATCGTCGCCAATTTCTAGAATGTTTGGATAATGCTTTGGCTACCGTTACAGAGACACGAGTGAATAAAATGCAGCGTAAAGATGTTAATAAGGCTAACAAATTTTTGAGTGCATTAAAATTATTTCATTGTCAGGGATTATCGATGACGGAAATTGCCAAACGAATAGAAATGAAAGCGCAGTTTCAAGTAACTCGTTTGTTGAAGTTAAAAGAATTTCGCGCTGATGTTACCCATGAACTTTTGCTAATGTTAAAAAATCGTGTTTTGGAATTAGCACAGAACTATTCTTCTCTGGAAAGTTTACAGGCTTTAGAATCACAAATTACTATTGCGCTGACGGAACAAGCTACTAATTTGATTGCAGAAGCGGAAATAGAAGCCTCAAGTTCGAGAAGTGATTCAACTAGGAGTAGATTCGCTTCGAGGTTATGTAAGTATTTGGATTTAAGGGAATAGGGAACAGTTAACAGTGAGCAGTTAACAGTGAATAGTGAATAGTATTAAAAACAATAATTATTGATTGATTTAGTAAATATAAAATATTGGCACAATGACTAACTTATCTACAGAAGTATTACCGATGAACTTAGAATTTGAACAGTTACCACCAGAAGCAATTCCGCTATCGCGATCGCAAGTTGATTTAGCGATCGAATTAAGCGACAAAATAAAGGATGAATCTAAACAGTGGCAAACTTATTTGAATGCTTTAAGTTTATCGGCTTTTGAGAATTGGTTGGAATCGAGAGGAAATTCTTTTGATATTAATCGGGATGAATGTACTGTTTTACAACCAGGTTTAGCAAATTTAATTCCTACCGTCGCTAATTTAAAGGTAGGTGAATATAAACTTTGTCTAATTACCACTGGTAGCTTTATCGACGAACAAGTTGATATATCTAGAATTGTCATAGATTTACCGGAATATATTCCTCATTTTTATGTTTTAATCGAAGTTTTAGAGGAAGAAGAAAAAGCGGTTATTCAAGGTTTTATATCTTATAAAGAGTTAATATCAAGACAAGAAAGCGTTAATTTATTGCCAGAGTCAGATTGGAATTATGAAATACCATTAACTTGGTTTTGTAATGAACCAGATAGATTATTATTATATTTACGTACTTTGGAACCAAAAGCTATTTCTTTACCTGCAATACCCACAAACCAGGCTCAAAATTTAGAATTAGCGAAAGAAGAACTTATTGAAATATTACCTCAATTGCAAACAAAAGAACTTTGGGAAGTTTTGACTTGGGAAAGTGCAATCGCCGTTTTAAAGAATCGGGAATTAATCGATTGGATATATAATTTACAAACTCAAGAAGAAACATTATCTACAACATCTTTACAAAAACATTTATCAGATATATTTCAATTAATTACTCAACCAGCAATTAACGTCGGGCGTTGGTTGTGGGATGAATTAGATACATTAGCTGAAGAAACTTGGAATTTGTTACCCAATATTGCACCACAGCCAGTAATGCGAACTCCTGTAGAAGAATTTACAGTAATTAGCTCGCAACTGCAACAAAGAGGTTTAGAAATTCCCGTTCAAGCAAGAGGTGCTTATCAAGATTTATCTTTAGCTGGAGTTCCGTTGCGGTTGTATGCTGTAACTTGGCATTTGCTATCAGAATCGGAACCTAATTCATGGACTTTGTTGTTAATTTTGGGTACGCCAGCATTAGAAAGTTTACCAACAAATTTGAAGTTGAGAGTTAGCGATCAAACTGATATTTTGGTAGAGCAAGAAGTTAATCCAGAATTGGGGAATAGTTATTTATTTACTAGAGTTATTGGTAACTTTGATGAGAAGTTTTTGGTAAGCGTAAATTTGGGGGATGGGGTTGAGATTACGTTGCCTTTTGCGTTTGATATTAGTCGGTGATTGGTAGTTGGTAGTTGGTGGTTGGTATATCCTGGCGGTTGAAACCGCGTCTACATAGGCAAAGTCCACCTGCGTGGACTAATTATTAATTGTAGGGTGTGTTACGGCTACGAAATGTGAACAAAATAAACAGATATGTCATCGTAATGCCGTAACGCACCATCAGTTCGTAGTAAGGACTTTAGTCCTTAAAGAGTGCTGTGAGCGGTGCTTTCTTGTAGAGTAGCGTAACTACGGACTAGTCCTCAATTATGAGTTAGCAATTGAAATATTTGGCGCTAAAGCGCAACTACGAACGAACGAACTGCATAACCCCCCAACCCCCCAGATATATATATAAACGTAACGCTGTAATCTCTATTTAACGAGAGCATTATACGTTAAATATTAGTGTCTTATCAGGGCTTGGGTTATGAATTTCCGTTTAAAATTACTTGGTTTGTTATCCGCTACCGCAATTCTTTCTTTAACTGCTTCGGTTTATGGGAAAACCACGTTGCGCTTATTCAACCAAAATCTCTCTTCACAAATACACAATAGTGTGTCACGGGGAAGGAATTCTCTTGCTCAAAACCCTACAGCAGATGCAGATAAGCTATTCGAGCAAGCAGTAGTGCTGTACCGTCGCGGACAATATTTACAAGCTCGGGAAATTTATCAACGAGTGTTACAAATCAGACAACAGCAGAACGATGAAGCGGAAATTGCTCGAACTCTGAATAATATCGGTGAAGTTAACATAAGTTTAAAACAAGATGACAAAGCTGATGAAGTATTACAAGAAGCATTAGCTATTCGCCAAAAGTTAAAAGATAAAAAAGGGGTAGGAGAAACTTTAGATAATATTGGCTCGCTTTATATAAATAAAGAAGAATATGACAAAGCTTTAAAAACGTTACAGCAAGCTTTGGCTATTCGTCGCGAGGT
>CAYMZW010000431.1:0-6224 GCA_964395005.1 uncultured Rivularia sp. | reverse complement strand
ATTCACCATATTCATCAAAACTTTATATTTGTAAATTTAAGAACAATTTTGCCAAATTGTCTTTTTAAATGCTTATTATTGTTCTCTAATAATTATGTAATAATTTAAATCAGTAACAAAATTTAAAATAATAAAATCACTAAATATACGGTTTATTTCAAAATATATCTAAATAGATTACAGATGATATGAAGTAGTGAGGAATTAGTTACCTATGGTAAAATCTACTGAATTAACTATTTCAGTAATTATCCCAGTACACAATGGAGGAGAAAGCTTTCGTCGATGCTTGTCTAGTTTAAAAGAATCAACGATTTTTCCTTCGGAAGTTATTGTTGTTTCGGATGCTGATACAGATGGTTCTTGGTTAGTAGCACAGGATTTTGGTGCGACAGTAATTAGGATGGCTGTAAATGGAGGCCCAGCAAAAGCACGGAATTTAGGTGCAAATGTCGCTACTAGTGATATTCTGTATTTTATCGATGCTGATGTGGTTATTTCCCCGGAGGCGATCGCTCAAGTTAAGCAAGCTTTCGAGAGTAATTCTGAACTAGCTGCTCTGATTGGTTCCTATGATGACGAACCCGGAGCAAGTAACTTTTTATCGCAATATAAAAACTTATTCCATCATTACAATCATCAGATAGCGTCGGAAGAAGCCTTCACTTTTTGGGGTGCTTGCGGAGCTATTCGTCGCGAAGTATTTATGTCTCTAGGGGGATTTGATGAGAGTTATCGAAAACCGAGTATAGAAGATATTGAATTAGGCTATCGTCTTAGAGGTGCTGGCTATAAAATCCGACTTTGGAAAGATTTGCAGGTGAAGCATTTAAAACATTGGAAAACTCTATCTTTACTGAAAGCGGAGATTTTCTACCGTGCTTTACCTTGGACGGAATTGATATTAAATCAGCGTCAATTAGACAACGATCTGAACTTAGGAGTATCTAGTCGCTTAAGCGTGATTTTAGCTTATGCAATTTTGGTAAACATAGTTCTTAGCCTTTGGTGGCTTGGGTTTTTGGGTGTAGCTGCGGTACTAAGTTTAGTACTTTTAGGAATTAATCTATCTGTCTACCGCTTTTTCTTTCACAAGCGCGGTTTAGGCTTTACATTACAAGTCATTCCGTGGCATTGGTTTTACTACCTCTATGGTGGTTTAGCTTTTGCTGTAGGCTTGGCAAAATATACAATCGACAAATGGATAGTGTCTGTAGTCGATTTGTTTCCACGGATTAAGAAGTTGCAAAAAAATAATAATTTTAATAGTTAAAACATGCGAAATAATCAAGTTGTCGTTATCGGTGCCGGTCCGGCAGGGCTTACCGCAGCTTACCATTTAGTCAAAAATGGTATTAAACCGATAGTCTTGGAACAATCAGACAAAGTAGGTGGAATTTCTAGAACAGAGAAGTATAAAGGATACCACTTTGATATCGGTGGACACAGATTTTTTACCAAAGTTCAAGAAGTGAAAGACCTTTGGTATGAAGTTCTGGAAGACGATTTCATTAAGACTCCGCGTATGTCGCGGATTTACTATCAAGGCAAGTTTTTCCAATATCCTTTGAGTGCGTTTGATACTCTTCAGAAGCTTGGTATATCGGAAAGTTTTTTGATTATTTGGTCTTATCTGCAAGCAAAGCGTCAACCGCTTCCTGTAGAAGAAAATTTAGAGCAGTGGGTAACAAATCGTTTTGGCGATCGCCTTTATAAAACATTTTTCAAAACCTATACCGAAAAAGTTTGGGGAATTCCGTGCAATCAAATTCAAGCAGAATGGGCAGCCCAGCGTATCAAAGGTTTATCGGTTAAGACGGCAGTATTAAATGCTTTATTTGGAAAAAATGATACCAAGACTTTAATTAAAGAATTTGACTACCCCAGATTGGGCCCCGGAATGATGTGGGAACGCTTCGCCGAAAAGATCGAAGCAGCTGGCGGTGAAGTGCATATGAATACGAAAGTACTGGGAATGGAGCGCGAAGGGCAGCGGATTACCAAAGTTATTGCCGAACGCGATGATAATTTGATTCAATTTGAGGCTGATAATTATATTTCTAGTATGCCTCTGAATAAGCTGGTTCAAAAAATGGACCCGGCAATACCGAGCGACGTATTGCAAGCTGCAAACGGTCTGAAATATCGCGATTTTCTGATAGTCTCATTGATTGTAGATGATCCAGATTTATTCCCAGATAACTGGATTTATATTCACTCTCCCCAAGTAAAAGTAGGGCGAATTCAGAATTTTAAAAATTGGAGCGCCGAAATGGTTCCAGATTCGAGTAAAACCTGCTTGGGTATGGAATATTTCAGCAATATTGGCGATTCTTTATGGTCGAAGACAGATGAAGAATTAATAGAATTGGCCAAAAAAGAATTAGAAACTTTAGGATTAGCAAAAGGTGCGGTTGTCGAAGATGGAGTTGTAATCCGTCAACCCAAAGCCTATCCAGTGTACGACAGAGATTATCGCCAGCATTTAGACGTAATTCAAAATTATGTGCAGCAATTTGAAAATCTGCAAACTGCTGGTAGAAATGGAATGCATCGTTATAATAATCAAGACCATTCGATGCTTACAGCTTTATTAGCAGCAAAAAATCTCTTAGGAGAGAAACATGATTTGTGGAACGTAAATGTTGAACGTTCATATCACGAAGATTTTACCAAAGAAGAATGGAAAGAAATATCTTCATCAAAAGATGATAACGATTTGACTGCTGTTACCTCTAAAAGTAGTAAATAGTTATAGCGAAGTATTTTGGTTAAGCAACTTGATGTAAATAAAAGTAATTTATGAATTGAATAACCTTTATTCACATCAACTTTTAATTAACACATTTTTTTACCTTCAACCTTTGACCTTTGACCTTTGACCTTCAACCTTTGACCTTTAACCTTTAACCTTTGACCTTTGACCTTTGACCTTTGACCTTTAACTTAATCAGCTATGAGCGAACCTCAAGTTACAATTGTTGTTTCCCCTCGCGAACGCTTTAGCTATACCCGCGAGTCTTTAGAAAGTATTTATGAAAATACTCAAATTCCGTTTAAATTAATATATGTAGACGGAAATTCTCCGAAAAAAATGCGCGAATATTTGCAGAATAAAGCGCAAGAAAAAGGTTTTAAATTAATTCGTACCGATTATTATTTAACTCCTAATACCGCTAGAAATATTGGTTTAGCCGAAGTAGATACCAAATATGTCCTCTTCGCCGATAACGATATAATTCCTGCTTCCGGATGGTTAAAAGCCTTGATCAACTGTGCCGAAGAAACAGAAGCTACGGTAGTTGGGCCGTTGATGTTTCAATATTTGCCTTTGCATCGAGAAATCCACTTTGCAGGTGGCGAATCTCATATCGTCGTTGATAAAAGAGGTAGACGGCGATTGCGTGAGAAAATGTACAAGCAAGGTAAACAAATTACAGATCCGCGAGTTCAATTAGAACGTACAGAAACCGAACTTTGCGAGTTTCACGTCATGTTGGTTCGTAGTGAAATATTCCAGCACTTAGGAATGTTTGACGAAAAGATGCTTAATACTAAAGAACATCTCGACTTTTGTATGAACGTTGCTAAAAATGGCGGTAGCGTTTACTTTGAGCCGGAAAGTCTCGTTACCTACGTTCCCACATCACCTTTGAAATTCAGCGATTTGCACTTCTATATGTTGCGTTGGAGCGACGCTTGGGAACTTGGAAGTCTTTCACGCATCCGGCAAAAATGGAATCTAGCTGAAGACGGATATTTCCAACATAAATATAAAGCATTGGGTTGGAGACGTAGAGATACAATCTTGATGCCGATAGTTCGCTCTTTAACTTTTGGTATCCGGAATCAGTTTCTACAAAAAGTAATAATGTACGGCTTATTGGCACCTGTAGAAAAATTACTAAATCGCTATCTTACAGATACTTACGCCAAAAAACATCTTCAGCCTAAAACAACTCCGAATATAGCTTCACCACGAACTTTATCTGAAGTTTGAATTAGGAATAGGTAATGAATGAAGATTCTTCTGCTTAATGATATTGGTACTGCTACTGGGGGTGCCGAGACACAAATGCTTTCTTTGCGGGATAACTTGCGCTCGTTATCTCACGATGTGCGTTTGTTTGCAAGTGAAGCTAAACCAGTAGCTGACAGCCCTTTGCTTTCTGAATACAGTTGCTTTGGTACAAATACGCTGTTTCAAGTGATTTCGCAAACCGCTAATGTATCGGCTTATTTAAATTTGCGTCGTGCCTTGGAGGAATTTCAACCAGATGTAGTTCACGTGCGGATGTTTATGTGGCAGCTTTCACCGTTGATTTTGCCACTACTCAAAAATGTGCCGTGTTTATATCAGACAGCGGTATACAAAGCAATTTGCCCCCTAGGTACTAAATTACTACCCGATGGCAGTGCTTGTAAAAATAAAGCTGGTAAAGCTTGCTTGCGTCATGGTTGTCTGACACCTCAATCTTGGGCAGTATTTATGGCACAGCGACAGATGTGGTTGCGTTGGCGACACTCTTTTAATACAGTAGTAGCGCTAAGTCATGCAATGAAAGCAAATTTAGAAGCTGAAGGAATTACACCTGTAAAAGTAGTTCACAATGGCGTACCCGAAAGGAAATTACGTCCACCTCTTAACCAACCACCTCTTGTTGCTTTTGCAGGAAGATTAGTTTCAGAAAAAGGAGTTGACATTTTATTCAAAGCATTTGCACAAGTAAAGGAGCGAGTACCCGAAGCTGAATTAATTATTGCAGGGCAAGGAGTAGAAGCAGAGAATTTAAAATCCTTAGCTGAAGAATTAGGAATAAATAACAGCGTAAAATGGTTGGGGCACATAACTCGTGAAGAATTAGAGCATCACTTTGATGCAGCTTGGGTACAGGTAGTACCTTCACTTTGGGCGGAACCTTTTGGTAACGTTACCACCGAGGCAATGATGCGAGGTACGGCTGTAATTGCAAGTGCTACGGGGGCACAGCCAGAAATTGTTATTGATAATAATACAGGTTTTTTAGTTCCACCGGGAGATGTTACAGCCCTTGCAGATGCTTTATTAAAGTTACTTAGTAGCCGGGAATTAGCAGAAGAAATGGGACAGACTGGGCGTAAAAGAGCAATTGAAGAATTTAGCGAACAACGACGCACTCAGAATTTTTTAGATATTTATCAAGAAATTATTGAGATTGGTAATTAGTAATTGATAATTGGTAATTAATTCCCCTTATGAATACTAAATAGGACATATGAAAGAGCCACTATTAAGTATTATTATTCCTACTTATAATCGTCCCGATCTTTTATTAAGGGCTGTAAAAAGTGCTTTAGCACAAACTAGAAAAGACATAGAAGTCATTGTGATTGATGATGCTTCTACCAAACCATTTGAATTGCCCGAACATCCGCACTTAAGAATTATTCGTCAGTCAGAAAACAAAGGAGGTGCAGCAGCTCGCAATCTTGGAGCTAAATTAGCAAAAGGACGCTGGATTACTTACCTTGATGATGATGATGAATTATTGCCTCATATGGCGCAAGTATCTTTAGAAGCACTTGCAAACACTAGTCTTCCCAAACCCGTAGCGTTGCTATCAGGGCTTGAAGAGATAGGGCAAAATGGTAGAGTTTTACAAACGCGCATTCCACCTACTCTTCCACGGGGTTCTCATTTCTGCTTGGAAGAAATTGCCCGAAATAAATCATTTTACACCAAGCAAACAATGGTTGTAGAGCCAGAAGTGCTGCTTGGAATTGGAGGTTTTGATGAATCATTTACTTCTCGGATTCATACGGAGTTATTCTTAAGATTAAATCCGGTTTGCTCTCTATATGGTTTACCTGTAGTGACTTATCGTTTATCTAAACATCAAGGCGAAAGAGTTTCATCAAATCCATTACTGCGTCAGCAAAATTTCAACCGTTTATTATCCAAACATAAGCAACTATTTGAAACACACCCCAAAATGTTTGCTAACTTTATTTACGACCATGCAATTACATCTTATAAGTTAGGTCAAAGACAAGCAGCTTTAAAAAGTATTGGCTGGGCGATGCGTCTTCATCCTCTTCATACCTTTGCTCGTATCGGTTCGCCTTTCAAAAGAAGTTTTTTGAAAATAGTTGCTGGCTAAAATTTATGGATCAAAAAAATAATAAAAAAAGGGAATAGGGAATAGGGAATAGGGAATAGGGAATAGGGAATAGGGAATAGGGAA
>CAYMZW010000430.1:0-6232 GCA_964395005.1 uncultured Rivularia sp. | reverse complement strand
TCAATATTCCACTACGAAGCCCTTGAAGCATTTGCTGTTCGACTTCTGCACGTTCCTTAAGTGCTGCTTCTAATTCCCCTCGAATACCCCGGAAGGTTACAGCAGCTTGATTTGCACTTTCTTGAAAAGCCTCACGCTGTGCTGTCATTCCCACAATACTTTGCTCAACTGCGCTATTAATTTGTTGAGCAGTTTGTTCTAAAACACCTGTTGTATCGGTTTGAAACTGATTCAATGTTTGTCCTAAATTATTTGCAAAATTTTGAAGTTCCCCTAAAGTTTCTTGTTGAAAATTCTGAATTGTTTGAATTGAACTCGCTAAACTTTGAGAAATACCTCCAAGTTCATTATGAAGATTTTCTACAGCTTCAGATGCTCGTTTTGTTAATTTTGCGCTTTCGTCTAATCTATCAGCAACGGGTTCTATTACTTCAACTCGCAAATCTTGAATAAGCTTTTCTAAAACTCTTTGTCCTTGGTTTTCTTGCAGTTCTCTTATTCTTCGCTGCTCTTCATATATATGCCTTAGTTGCGATCGCATTCTCTGTGCTACAGCTTCACCAATCGCTTTAGATGTAAGTTGATTTAATTGTGTAAATTTGTTTGCAATGTTTTTACCTACAGCTTCACCAATAGCTTCTGCACTTGGTGATTTTTGATCTGTTAAACTCCGCTCTAAATTCTCAATTGCTTTAAATAATTTCTGGTTATTATTTTCACTAAGTTTACTTCGTAATCTGTTGCGCTTTAGTTTTCGTAGCGAATCGGTTGTAAACAAAACTAAAGTAAACAAGCTACCGCATCCTAATCCCATCAAGGAAGTAGAAAATGCTGTTTTCATGTTCCGCAGCAGTTCGATACTAGAAGCCATTAACTGCTGGGAGTTTGATATATCTAGATTTATACCTTGCAAACCCTGTTGAATACCGTAAAAAGTTCCCAATACACCGATTGAAGTACATAAAGTAGTCACGAAGCGTAGGGGACTACGAGGGGTTGTTAATTGCTTTTTATACTTTGTTTTATCTAGTAATAAGTACGAACCTGTAAGAATAATTTCGATAATGATGAAGAGAACTAAGATAAAGGCGATCGCCCAATGAAATGGTGTATTCTGCCAAACTATATTCCTAATATTTGCTATATCCATACAGCACCCCTTTTTAGATTATTTAATTTACTGTTGACTAAATTTCTCGATCTCTTCGGGTAGAAGAATCTCTTTCGCTACTCTTACTGGTATATGATCTGCGTCTTTGCAATTATCTATAGATTCTCGTAACCGCAAGCCGAATAATGGCTCACCCTCTGCTTGATTATCAATTGTTAAATAAACTTTATCGGGTGCATAGCTGCGTAACAAACATACCTGCAAACAGCTTTTCAAATCCCGCGATGAGGTAGATAGCGGTGAACTATCTCCGAATAAATCGCTCGCTACTTTCCATCCGCTATTGATTGCTTTAATTTGCTTAACTAGTTGTCCAAGTGAAGGATTAAGCAATTCATTAGTATCATTCATGGTTTATAAAATTTTTATTTCAGCTTCTGATTTAATAGTTCCCAAAAATAGCTAAAAATTAACTAGAGTTGATAAAGAATTCCGACAGATAAAGTAAAAAAATATTACAATCAATTTAGATACGTAGGACTTCCTAAATCTCTATAACTCATACTACGATCGCTTAATAACCGCAATATTACGAGTTTTTATCATCTGAAAAACCCTTCACCCTTTCCGCCAACCAAGTAAACAAAACAATCCCACAAAAATCCGCCGCTAAATCGAGTAAATCAAAGCTACGATTCGGTGAAAATCTTTGTAAACATTCTTCAACTAACACAACAAAACTAATAATAATCGGCACTAAAGGAAGAGAAAAATTTAAAATATTTGTTTTACGCTTATTAAATGCTAAATGTCCCAAGAAAGCCGAAAATCCCATCAATAGAAAATGTAAAATTGTGTCCAAATAAGGGAAGCGATGTATCTCGTTGGGAATAATCTTTAAATAAGCCGATATAGTGATTGATAAAATAATTCCGATGTAAATCCAAAAGGCGATCGCCCAATTACGATTAGATTTCATATTTATGTATATATATAAATAGGACTTACGCAGCGATAACGGAAAATATAGTATTCCAGACATTCTAGATCCCCCCAACCCCCCTTTTTAAGGGGGGCTTGCGTAAGCCCTAATAAAATAAAAAAGCGTCTGTTAATAGCTTCAAGCATAACAAACACTTTTATGTAAATACACTTATTAGTGAGTAACCAAAATTAGCTGTCTACGGAATTAGGTTCAACTCCCATTTCCCGCAATTTCGCTTTCAACTGCTCCACTTCAGCTTCAGCTTGTTCGGCACGTTGACGTTCTTGCTCTACTTGCTCCTCTGCTTGCCGTCTCGCTACAACTTCTTGCTGCAAGGCTACTGCTAATTCGTCGGGTATCAGCAGCTTTTCTCCGTTATCTTCTCGGTAAAAGCCAATTAATCGCCCTTCAACTTGCAAGCGTAATTGTAAAGGTTCGCTGCGGCTATCGGTAATAGATTCGTAGATTTCCCCATGCAACCTATAGCCGCGTAATTTTTCTTCTATCCATTCACCTTTGGGGTCAAATAACCAGTATTCTTTGACACCTAGCTGTTCGTAAAGCGTCTTCTTGAAAACTTGGTCTTTTTCTTGCGTACCACCAGAAGTCATTTCAAAAATTACGCTGGGAACTTGCCCTTCTTCCCACAGTTTATAATTATCGCGTCCGCCGGGAGCAACATCGAAAATTACCATTACATCCGGCGCAACCCGCAGTCTAGGAAAACCTTGCGAGTAGTATAAAAACTGATCGCCCAAAACCGTTGCTTGACGATTCGCCAGATATTGCTTAAGCACTTCGAGAGTAGTTAGTAAAGCATAAAGATGATCGAAAGTCTCCGCCACGGGTTCTCCATCAGCACTGGGGTAAAATATTTCGGTTTGCTTTTCGACAGGTAAAGTAGCTGTCATAAGAAATTTTGGATTTTGAATTTTGGATTATGAATTTATTTTACGAATAAGTCATCAGGCTTGAGTTGTCTTCAAATTCTTAGTAGTATTTTTTATTTTTTTTGATAGGTTCTTAGTTGGGAATGCGCGTCCTAAATACGAGCGATCTTCTCGCCTACTACCTTCCCCATCATTGTGTTTATTAGGAATCTTATCTTTGCAGATTTATTTGCTCTTGCAGCCAAGAATCTACTAGCTGCCCATCTTTACGCTTTAGCTCAATTTCTATCAGCATCTCTTCTTCGGAACCGGGAGCTACAGGTTTTTTAGGATAAATTTTGTGGAAAAGAATATCGTAATCGGCTGGATTTTGATTATGTTCTTTTAACCAATCCTGCACTTTCGTAGTTGCAAAGAACGATTGCCCCTGCTCAAACATCCGGGTAATTTGCATTTGCAGGTTGTAAGGATTTAGTTTACCCATTGTAAAGCTACCTTTGTAAAGAAATTTTTCGGAAGGGGTATTATCCCAGTCGCTTTTAATATAATAAATTTTGTACGGCAGGGAGTGCCGGAATTAACGCTTGAGGAGCTAGTTGCAAGACTAGGATAACACTGATTCCGGATATAGGCAGTGTGCCCAAGAAGCTAAACCCTTGTGGTTTATGCACTTCAAAATTTTTAAGGATGGGCAGGCTTTTGTCTGCCCCCTACAATTTTTTAACTACCTTCGTTGATAAAGTCAAAGGCGAGTGGGGAGTAGAAGCAATACTGCTCGGTTAAGGTCAGATCCTCCCTAACCCGGATTACAAAGAAGAAAACAAAAGCCCAATTTTCAAGGGGTTTGGGGAATCTCAAAATAGGGTTTAATTCCTTAACCGAGTAGTATTGGGAGTAGAACAAATTATAGAGACGGGGCTTTTATGCTTCGTCTTTTTTTATTTTTTTGTTCCCCCGTTCCCTTTTTAAATGCATAAACGAAAAAACTTGTCCGGTATGAAATATCAGAAGCGGCAAACACCGCGAAAGAAATTCAGACCGAACAAGGATGAAAAAAATGCTTACTTCAACTTTACTAGATATGTGTGAAATGACCAACTTGCAACCTGGTAAAAAAATTACCATTTTAGGTGCAGGAATTGCAGGATTGGTTGCGGCTTATGAGTTAGAACGTTTGGGGCATGAAGTTGAGATTATTGAAGGTAGTTCCCGTGTAGGTGGAAGAGTTTGGACTCACCGCTTTGGTAAGGATAACGACGCACCTTACGCAGAGTTGGGAGCAATGAGAATTCCTAGCAGCCATCACCATACATTACATTATGTAAATGAAATGGGATTGAGTGACAAACTGTGTAAGTTTATGACTGTATTTGAAGAACAAAATGCTTTCATTAATTTAGAAGGTAAAATCTTCAAAATGAAGGATGCTCCAAGAATTTTTCAACAGCGCTACCAAGGAATTTTTACAGATACTCGTTACAGCGAAACAACTCGTTTATTTGCTGCTTGGCTAAAAACTATTGTTGATACTATTTCTCCTGGCGATTTGCGCGAAGGTTTACAAAATGACCTCGAATCTCACTTGATGGATGAATTGGAAAGGTTAGATTTAGAACCTTATTTTAGCGGAGATAAAGAATCTATAGATTTACAAGCTTTTATCAAAGAAAATCCCGGTTTCCGCGCTCGTTGCAGCAAAGCATTGGATATGTTTTTTGAAGATATTGTAGTTGAAACTGGCAAGGATTTGTTGCAGCTTCAAGGTGGGATGGAGCAAATTATTGATTGTTTGGTAGAATCTATCAAATCTCCTATTAAGTGCAATCAAAAGGTAGTTGCTATTAGAGTTAATCCCGAATCTACAGAAATTGATATTATTGAAAATGGCGAAAAATCCACCCGTAAATGTGATTATGTATTGTGTACAATTCCTTTTTCTGTAATGCGAAAGATGGAATTACAAGGATTTGATGAAAGAAAATTAAATTCTATTAAGGATACTTATTATTGTCCCGCGACAAAGGTTGCATTTCATACTAAAGAAGCATTTTGGCAAAAGCAAGGTATTCGCGGTGGTGCTTCTTTCAGCGGTGAAGGTGTGCGTCAAACATATTATCCTTCTGTTAAATTTACTCCCGATAGCGGTAGCGTCATGTTAGCTAGCTACACCATTGGTGATGATGCTGACAAAATGGGAATGATGCCTGAATCACAGCGTCACGATTATGTTAAAGACGTTGTTGGTAAAGTTCATCCAGAATTGCAATCTGAAAATATGGTTGTAGAAGCAGCTTCGATTGCTTGGGGTAATTATGAATGGAGCGCTGGCGGTTGCGCGGTACATTGGCAAGACGAAGCTGCTAATACTTCTAATTATTTGGAAGCAGCTAGAAGACAACATCAATTATTATTTGCTGGCGAACATTGTTCTAGATATCCCGCTTGGTTACAAGGTTCGATTGAGTCTGCTTTGGAAGCTGTTTACGATATTGTTTCCGACAAGAGAAGAGATTACTTTGGTACAACTTCTGTTAGTCAAAGGCAAGATGCTTCTGTCTTACAGGCTGCTTAGAATGATGCAGATGCAGAGGGAGACGTTGCACTGCAACGTCTCTACATTTGTTATTAAAATAATAATATATCCGGCGGTTGGAAACTTCATTTATACAGGCAAAGTCTACCTTGATAGAATGGATTATAGTTCGTTAATTTGTAATTTTAAACGCAATTTATATAATCCCGATTTATCTCGGTTAAATTACTATTTTTTTAGGGAGTAATATCAAGTAATTTTTTATTTGCAAACAGAAAAATATATAAATTGGTGCGTGAGTGCAATACCAATTTTGTAGTTATATCTTATGATATATTGTAGCCGTCACGGCACCCTACAGTACTATTTTTGTACTGAGAATATAATATTAAGTGCTTTTGATTTTAAAAAATAATATTTTAATCACAATTTTGCATAATATAGCGATGAATTTGGGAACTATAAGAACCAATGTTCTTGATTGCTTCCAAATAATATAATGTCTGAAAATTCTACGTTACAAGCTTCAACTCGTCATCTGACAATATTTTATACTTTATCTCTAGGTTTAATTGCTTGTTTGTCTGTTTCAGGACAAATCATGGTGCAAGGAATGCTGTCTGTGCAGCAAAAGAATTTAGAAGTTGTCAGTTTAATTGAAGAAAGACAAACTCTTTGCCAAGAAGTTATTAAGCTTGTAGCATTATTAAAAT
>CAYMZW010000429.1:0-6255 GCA_964395005.1 uncultured Rivularia sp. | reverse complement strand
CCCGGTTGTAGCAAGTGGCGTGGGTTGGGGGGATCTAAACAGTTGAAATACTTAATTTATCGTTGTGATTGCGTAAGTCCTAACCCATTTTAAAACCTCTGGGTTTTTATCGTAGCGATAAGTAACACCATCTTTAGTCTTAATAGGCTTTCCTTGTCTTGCTCTGTTTCTCACAGTAGTAATAGAATAGTTTGTTAATTCCTTCATTTCCTTATGAGACAATCTTGGAATTACTTCTGTTACTGTTGATATTTCTGGTTTTATTGGAGCTTTTTCATCTTCATTTTTTGGTAAAGTATCGACTGTGGTTGTAACCGTTTGGGGTGGATTAATTAAGATTGCTTTTTCTTGCTGATAATCCTTTACCGGCATAAGTTTCCAACTAGAATCTTCTCCGAGTTCTAACACCCATTGATGATAATTAAATAAGCTTTCCCGATGTCCAACACTGATAAAAGTTGTTTCTGTTTCTTGTAACTGTTTATATAAATTTTCTTCGTTACTTAAATCTAAAGCACTTGTTGCTTCATCTAATATTGTGAAACTAGGACAAGTAATTAAGATTCGTGCAAAAGCAAGACGTTGTTGTTCCCCTACAGATAATATATTTTCCCAACGAACTTCTGTATCAAACCCATTCACTCGATTAAGCAAGTTTTCCAGGTTCACTTGTTGTAAAATTTCTTCTAATTCTCGATCGCTCATTTCCTCGTTTGTATTTGGATAGAGCAACTGTTCGCGTAGAGTCCCCAAAATTATATAAGGACGTTGGGGTAAAAATAAAACATCTTCCAGGGGAGGGCGCAATAACTTACCACTCCCTGAATTCCACAATCCGGCGATCGCTCTTAACAAAGAACTTTTACCCCGCCCACTGGGGCCAACAATTAATAGCCCTTCTCCTGGTAGAGCAGACAGTGACAAGTCTTCAACGATTACCTTCTCATAGTCTGGGGTTTGTAAGGTGATATGCTCAAAAGCCAGACGGTTTTCTTCAACTACTTTAATAGTGCTAAGCTCCTCTGCCTGTTTGCTAGCGGCTTCTAAGGCATCGGAAAACTCAGCTAAACGCTGTACGTAACTAGAAAATTGTCCTGAAGTTCCAAATTCAGCAATTAGTTGCCCTAGAGCATTAGAAAACATAAAGCAAGCTAAACTCGCTTGGCTAATTTCTCCATAATCAATTTGATCCGTAATAAACATTGGTGTCAGTATGAACATGGAAAATACAGAGATAGCAGATTGATATACTCTGTTAAAAATATCTTGTCCTCTCTCCCAATTTATCCTGCGTTCGGCATTTTTTAAAACATTATTAAATCTTCGCTCAATGATTTTTAATTCTTGCTCTTCTCCCTGGAAAAAAGCGATTGATTCAGCATGATTCCGGACATGAGTCAGGCAATAGTTAAAATCAGCTTTAAATTCCAGTTGTTCTTGATTAATTTTATTTAATTCTTGATTCAAATAAACAGCAACGAAGTTACCTACAATTGTATAAATAAATAGATAAATCGCGATTTGCTGGGAAATTGTCCACAGAATGATGATAAAACTAATCATCTCCAGGGTTTTTTCCAGAAATGTAGCTGAAAATCTCAGAGCGTTATTAGTAATAGGTTCGATTTCTTGCGCTAACCGTTGATCCGGGTTTTCTATACCAGATTTAAAGTTTATTTTATAATAAGTTTGATTGCTAAAATATTTTTCTAAAATGTGATTATTTAGCCATTTATACCAACTTAAAGCAATTTTCTTTCTGATAAATGCAGAAAATCCAACCAACAGGGTAATCATGACAATGAAAAGGCTAGAAACCCATAATGTGCTTATATATTTAGAAAGATCCCTGTCTTCAATAACAATATCAAGCACATAGCGATTCCAGAAGCTACCTCCAGCATTTATACCCACAAGAGAAACGATTAACAATATCATTAGAGCAAGCATTCCCCATGAGTTAATCACCTCTGAGAATGGTCTTCCCTCTAGCTCTGTTGGATACCAGTAAGGTTGAGCAACCACTTTAATATCATTCACAAATCGAGTGATATTTGAAAAAGGATTCTTTGTGGTTTTGTCATCAGTCACTTGAGTTTGCATGTTCTAAAAATACAGTTCCTTTGGGCATTTTGAGGTTTAACTAAACAGCTTCAATTAGCTTTGCTATAAATAATTTAACTACTTCATTCCAATCCAATTTTGATTTTGAAACACACGTAGGGTGTGTTGTCGCGGAGCGCAACGCACCATCATATCAGGGTTTTGGTGCGGCCTTACTAACGTCGTAACACAACGGCACGGCAATAATGGGGGAAGAAAATCTACACCCCCGGACCGCCTCAATAAAGCGGGAAGAAAATCTACACCGCTTTTTGCCTCCCCTACGAATACTTGATTCCAATCTTATTAGATTAGAAAAAGTATCTATTAATTATTAGCCAAATTGGTGCATTATTGAAGCTGTTCGCTCAAATTCTATTAAGACAAGCAACGTACCACCTGAGAATATCACCCAGTGCATTCCTTGAAATTACTCCTCGTCAAAGATCTCAATTGTTCTTGGAGGTTCAACTTCTTCCACACCGGGAACAGTTACTGCACGAAGTTCATTTTTGAGCTTAGCTTTTAAGTCATCTGAAATAGGTAAATCTTTGATTTCTTTGAGTAGAAATCTCACGGATTCGGTTTTACTACGTTCTTTATAAATGTTAGTTAAAACCACTTCAATTCCATATCCAGCTATCACATCCCCCACAGAGGCTGCCAGCCCAAGCACGCCCAAACCTCCGATTAGTCCAAGGGGCCCTCCTAAAGCCATGATTGCAGATACAACGGCAGCGGTATTACCAACCCCTCCTGCTGCTGCGGTTGCAAGCACAAGAAATATCCCAGGAAGACCCAGTCCAGCAATTTTTTTTACAATTTCGTCCATTATATTTACCTAATATCCTTAATAAGACTGCAAAAATTGATCGCACATTACTGACAGCTTCAGACTTGATTGCACAAATATCAAAAAACAGGATTTGAGCAAACCTTGATTTAGAAATATGTTTTAGAGAATCTAATTTATTCTCATAAAATACTACACAATAGGTCTATTTCTTCAGTTTTTTCAGAAATAAGTAATTTAGCGATTGATTGTAACTCACGAATGTTTTCGGGACTGGGATTATCTATAGCTTCAAGTTCACTTCTTAGGAATGTTTGAAAACGATAATAAGAACTTTGCTCTTGTTCATTATTAGATTCAAACAACCGTTCCAATTCTCCTGCTACTACTTCACTTCCACCATCAAATACCATGTTTAAAAGAGGTCTACTCCATTGCAAAAGTCCCCAATTTTTAACATCATTATAAGGGTAAACACTCGTCAGCGAACCCGTACCTAAAGAAACTAGCAATACATCATCCATATTTAGGACTTGTTGTTGTTTCTTTTTACTAATTTGCGCTTCCAAAACGGCTAGATGGGATGGATTATTAGCATACAAACCTCCATCAACCAAGGTATAGAAACCGTTGGGATTATCGCAAGTAGGAACATGGTGGGGAGCAAAATAAGTAGGAGTGGCACTAGTTGCTAATGCAGCATCTGTGAGCGTTAAACCTTTACATAACTTGCGAAACTTTCTAGATTCTGTCTGTTGTTTCTCAGACTTATTTGTAAAGAATATCGGAATTCGCTGCTCGATATCGTAGCTAGTTACGAAAACTTCTTTAAGATTATTTTCAAGAGGAGTGTCCCCAAAATATTGCTTTAAAATCTCCTCTCTTCCTTGAGAAGAATATTTGGGCTGCACAAATATATCCTCTATCTGCCCGAGTATTTTTTCAAAGAATGGCTCGTAAAATATCTCAGCCCCATACTCAACAAATATTTGCAGTAAATCGTTAGCAGTGTATTGTGCAACTGATAACTTATCAGATAGTTCCGAAGCTAATCTAGGTTTAGTTAATCCGAGTGCAAGAATTCCTCCACTTGAAGTACCAGCAATTACATCAAACAATTCAAAAATTGGTTTTTGAGTCCGTTTTTCAATTTCTGCTAGCACCATTGCTGGGATAATTCCCCGGATACCTCCTCCATCGATGGCAAGTATTTTATATTTGGAATTAGCTGTGGTACTCATAGTTTCTTCTGGTTTTACAATTGGTTGAATATTGTCTATAACTTCGCTTTCACTAGTTTGTTCTGGTTTGGTTTCTCCCTGATTAAATTGTGGGTTTGAAGAGGTTGCACCGGAACTTTTTCTAGACTTTCTTCCCTTTCTAGTAGGCTTAGGATTCAATAATTCGCTTGTGCTTTGGTTGGATGAATCTTGTTGAGAGCTACTTGCTGTCTGATTTTCTATATCGTCTTGATTGGATGATATCGCAAATGGAATTTGTGTTAAATCCCAACTAGGATTACCTTGCAAATTTCCATCATGGGCATTTCCAGTTAAGTCACGAATAGTTGTTCCTTCTCCTTCGTTTAATGCCCAGTAAGCTACTAATCCTTCTTCGTTGCCAACTATAATTCCACCACGATGCTTCTCGATTTCAGCCAGAGTACAGGGATAATTCCAAAGGCTAATGTTAGCCAATTGTCCGGTAAAATATATGCCATCGTGCAAAGTTCCACCAAGAGTTACAACACTAGTTGCTTTATTTAATGAAGTTCCCGCACAAACACCAGTATATTCACCATCATCAAGATATACAGTGAGTTGCCCGCCATTAAAAATAATCGCAAAAAAGTGCCATTCTCTAACAGTTAATTCTCCATTACCAAAAGTTTTGATTACCTTATTAACATTTTCATCAATGTAAATATCTAAATTCCCTTCTTCACTAATCCCGAATTCAAAATTATCACTGTATCGATCGGAAGAGCGAGCGAAAAATACATTGCGCGTGCCATAGCTTGTAGCTTTATTTGTTAATTGATGAGGATTAATCCATCCTGAAACAGTAAAAGCTAAACTTCCTTGAGCGAATACATCACCAATACTATCTCCGCCAAAATCGATATAATCATCTTGGCCATCAAATGTCAAAACTGGTCGATTGTACACCATTATTGCCACAACATTTTGATTTCGATACCCTAATTTTTCCCAGTCAGCAATAATTGTGCAATTGCTTTAGAAATCGGGAAGTGCGGTGAATATACCTCCAGCCAGAAAAATTCCCCAACTGGGTTAACTTCCAAAAATACGTGTCTGCCATCGGGTGTAACGATAATATCGATTGCTCCATAGTTTAAACCAAGCTCTAGCAACAGTTTAAGAAGTTTTTTCTCAACATCTTCCGGCAATTCGTAGGGTTTCCAAGATTTAACTAAAGCTTTGCCTTCTTTGCGCCAGTCGTAAGTAGATCCATCTAAACTCTGAGAATCTACTGCCGCTGTAAATACATTATGTCCGACAATAATTGTGCGTAATTCTACTGATTTTGGCACTCTTTCCTGAAAAGTCATCGGACAAAAACACAATCCATCAAGATTCTCTAAATCCTCATCTGAAACTGGATTGGTGAAAACAACTTGCTCTTCTCCCTGCTCGCCATAAATCGCAAAGGAAGAAAGCATTTTGGTAATAATCCCTTGCTCCTGACATTCACTCGCGAATTGCTTTACAGCCTCGGGATTGTTGGAAGTTAGAGTGCGGGGAGTAGAAAGTCCGACTTGCCGTGCAACTTGTAGTTGTAATTGCTTATTATTAGCCCGATCCACATTAAAAATTTTATCGAAGTGGAATCCCCCGAGACTAGCAATCATACCCCTAACAGTAGAGCGACATTCATTAATTGAAGCAGTTCTAAATTGACTATCCATTGATTCGGGAATTTTATGCCCGTAGCGCATCCTTCTATACCAAACTGAGGATACCTCACTCAAATCTAGCTTCTGTTCCCCATCAGTAATAATTATCCGCTCGGAATCACCAGAGTAGATATCTAGCTTTACTTCAGTGGGATATCTATCTGTATCAAAACGAAATGCTTTTTCTCCTTGAGCTTCAATTGCTTCTATTACCAGAGGTATGCTCTCGTTATCTTTACTGAAAGTAACTATTAAAACTGTCATAACTAATTTCTCGTTAGTAAAGTATCTGTGGGGGGTTTTAGCAACGGATGGGGTTTAGCAGCGGATGGGGTTTGGCAACGGATGGGGTTTGGCAGCGGATGTTTTGGATTTTAGATTCTTCGGCACGTTTCAATTTGGTAACTAGCGGATTAATAGATAAATTACAATCAATTACCAA